>URRX01000006.1 GCA_900550345.1 uncultured Anaerococcus sp.
GATCCCATCAATATAACAAATACTATAAATTGACCTAAAAGCACCAAATAAACATTATCTACACCCATACTTGTAATAAACATCATTACAAAACTTGGTATAAAAATTATTATTAAGGCATAGACCATAAATTTTAATACACTTCTCATTTTTATTCTCTTTCTAAAAGTTGTTCATATATTTTTTTTAGCCTCTCACCAACATTTTCCAAGGATTTTTCTTTAGCTAAAAGATAAGCTTTTTCTTTTAAAGAAGGAAGTTTTCCTTCAAGTATCAATTTTATTTTTTTATAAAACTCTTCCTTATCTTTTGCCTTATAAATATTTTCCCCTTCTTTAAAATTTTTATAAATCTCAATATCTCTAATTATAATATCAGCCTTTGTAGAAAGTGCTTCAAGAAGGACTATGCCCTCAGTTTCTTCAAAGGTAGGAAAAATATAAAGATCTGATCCAGAGTAAGCTTCTCTTAATAAGTTTTGATCAACATAACCTGGAAAATGTAAATTTTTTAAATCTGTTTGAACAGCTTTTCTAACTTTTTCTGGAACAAGTTTTAAATTTAATTCTCCAAACCAAACAAATTCATATTGGGGAAGTCTTTTAGCAAGGTCAACGAAATCCAATATTCCTTTTCTTTCTATAAAAAGTCCAACAGAAATTATCGATTTTTTATTTTTATCAAGACCATACCTTTGGTAAAAATTTTCTCTATCATTTTTATCTTCCTTCCAAAAATCCAAATCGATCCCATTTGAAACAACTTTAATTTCCCTATCCATCTTATAGGATTCTAAGATTTTTTTGGAATAATCCGTCGGAGTTAGAATCAAATCTCCCTTTTTATAGCAATGAATCAACCATTTTTTAAAAAAAGGAGCTATTTGATTTGAAAAAATAAAGGAATTTTTAAAATCTTCTTCTGTAGAATGACCGTGATATACAACTTTTTTTCCGACTTTTTTTGCCTTTTTTGCAAAAGATGCAGATTTTGGAAAAACTGTATTGATATGACAAATATCATAATCATCTTTAGAATTTAAAGTGTAAGAAACTCCTGCAAGTTCAAGAGCTTTTTTTTGATGATCAATGGCCTTGCCAACTCCAGATTCTTTTACTGTTTGATAATCTTCATTATAAATAAGAATTTTCATCAGGCATTTCCTTTTCTAGGGCTTTTTTATAAAGTTTTTCACATTTTTTCCCAAAAGAATCAATAGAAAAATTCTCAAGAGCATAAGACCTAGCATTTTCAGATAATTCTTCTCTTTTTTTCTCATCTGCCAAAATCATTTGTAAGAAATTTTTAAAATCGGAAAAATATTTGTATTGGTAGCCGTTAAAACCATCAATTATTACATGGTCAAGGCACAAGTCTTTCCTGCAAATTGCCAAAGTCCCATTGCTCATAGCCTCATAATAGGTAAGACCTTGAGTTTCAGACTTGCTTGCAGAAACAAAGGCGTCTGCCATCCTATAATAATTATTTACCTCTTCTGGCCTAACCATGCCTGCAAAATAAATTCTCTTATCAATTTTTTCACTATATTTTTTCAAATGGCCAAGGTAGGGACCCCCACCTACAAGGATAAATTTTAGCTTTTCAATATTGAGTTTTCCATAATAATCAATAAGCTCCTCAATATTTTTCTCCTCAGCAAGCCTTCCCAAATATAAAATTATCTTATCGTTTTTATCAAAACCATAATAATCTCTAAGTTTATATTTATCTGATAAATTTTCAGGCATCTCTATACCCGTTGGAATTATTTTAATTTTTTCATCCTCAATATCATAAGATTTCAAAATCTCCAAAGTTTTTTTGCTAGGAGCAATAATATAATCTGTCCTATCAGCTATAGCCTTAGAAAATACAGAAATAACTTTTTTCCCAACTTTTTTTGATGGAGAAAAATAATGGGTGTAATCTTCATAAATAGTATGATATGTATGAATAATCGGGCAAGATGCTTTTTTTGCAATTTTTGTTGCCATCATAAATGTCGAAAATTCACACTGGGAATGAACAATATCAGGTTTCCAGTCTTTAATTTCTTTTATAAATTTATTTCTCAAAGTAGCAGAAATTCTCGCCTCTGGATAAATTTTACCAGCACCCAAACTTCCTATATAATAAACATTTTCTTTTTTATAACTTTCAGTAGAATTTGATAGGGTTAAAACTTTTACATCAAAACCACGATCTTCAAGATAGGATTTTAAATTTAAAATTGATCTTACTACACCGTTTACAACTGGATAATACCAATCAGATGTAATTAAAATTTTCATAAAATCACCTCAAATGATTAACTTTCTTTTTTAAAACTAAAAAGCTTCATTATTATTGTATGCAAAAACTTATAATTTTTCAATTTTAAAAAAATGAGGTATATTTTATCTAAATGAATCGTTTAAAAGAAAGGGTGATTATTTGGGAAATTTAATAGTTGGAGATGTGCTTTTATTATTCTTTTCAATATATGTAGGAATATTTTTCAAAAAATTCCACACAGACTATCCAAAAATGAAAGTAGGTTTTCATATTTGGGAAGTTTGTTATAACAAAGAATGTTGGGAATACGGAAATAATTTTGTTGGAAATCTTTCAATGATTCTTGGAATAATATTATTTGGCATAATTTATCCAATAATTTTGTACTTCAAAGTAAAAAGAAATATATGTGTTATACTTCTAATTCTTTTTACTATCCTATACTTTATCCTTTTACTTTTAATTTTAAGATACCACATGAGAAAAAAATTTAATTTAAAAGATGAAAAAGATGATGAGGATAAAAAATAAAGCTATTTTACTTTTTTTTGTAAAATAGCTTTTTATTTTATAAAAATTTAGTCTTCTTCTTTGTCTATATATTTTCTTTTTAATCTTATAGCTGATGGGCAAGCTGCAACTCCACCATCTCCAGTTTCTCTTAAACTTGCTGGAAGAGCATCTCCAACTTCTTTTAAGGCATCTACTGTTTCATCAAATGTAACCAAAACTTTTACACCAGCTATTGCCATATCAGCTGCAGAAAGTGCATTTATAACTCCAGATGCATTTCTAATATTGCAAGGAAATTCTACCATTCCTCCAATAGGATCACAAACAAGACCCATGATTGATAAAAGTGCAATTGATGCAGCATCTTCCATTACATCAACACTTGCTCCTCTTAAATAACAAATTGCTGCCGCACACATAGCTGCTGCAGATCCACATTCAGCTTGGCATCCGCCTTCAGCACCTGCAAAGGTTGCATTGTCAGCAATAATTTGTCCAAATTCTGTTGCAACAAGCATTGCTTTTATAAGCTCTTCATCAGAGTAACCATATTTTTCACGCATAGCCATTAAACTTGCTGGAACAATTCCTGCAGATCCTGCTGTTGGGCTTGCTACAATTTTTCCCATTGAAGCATTAACTTCTGATGTAGAAAAAGCCATAGCCATTGCCTTTGTTGGCAAATCTCCCATTATTGTATCTTCTGATAGGAAGTAATTGTTCATTGATTTTGCATTTCCACCAGTCATTTTTGTCATTGACAGCAATTTTTTATCAAGTGCTTTTTGTGATGATTCTTTCATTACATCAAGAGATTTTTGTAATAATTCAAAAACTTCTTCTTTTGATTTTTTTGTAAGTTCCATCTCATCTTCAAGAGCAATTTCCCAAACTTCCTTATTCTCTTCTTTAATTCTATTTTTAATATATTCCATTGTTGTTTTCATATACTACCCCAAATATTTTATAAACTCAAAATTCTTTCCAGCTTCAATTTCTTTGTAAATATCTTCTTCCAAATCTTGATCTAATTCTACAATTAGCATAATTATTCCACCCTTATGCATAGTTTTCATATTTTTAATATTATAATTATGATCAAATAAAACATTTGAAATAAAAGCAATCATTCCCTTTTGTTCAGGATATGTACAAATAATTGTTGGATTTTTGCCATTATATTCTACTTCATTATCCATTATTTGATTGATTATAATATTTCCACCACCAATTGATGAACCTCTCAAATTAAATTCGTGTCCATCTGGATAATGTAGGACTATCTTAACTGTGTTTGGATGAACTTCTCCCATATTTTGTGGTATAAAATTATAAGAAATTCCTTTTTCTTCAGCTAATTTAAACGAATCTCTTAATCTTTCATCTTCTGGTCCAAAACCTAAAATTCCTCCAACCAAAGCCCTATCAGTTCCGTGACCTTGGTAAGTTTTTTCAAATGATCCGTGTAAATAAAAATCTACTTTTGTAAATCCTTCCCCTGCTAAATCTCTTGCAATTTTTGCAATTCTATTTGCCCCAGCAGTATGGGATGATGATGGCCCAATCATAACAGGCCCAATAATATCAAATACTGATAAATTTGCCATTATACTCTCCTTATTTTTGAAATTTCTTTTGGATTATCTATTATAAGATTTGGCTTTGAATTTTCAAGAATTTTTCTTTCTCTAAAACCCCAAGAACATCCTACAGTAAATACTCCAGCATTTTTACCGCACTCCATGTCGACTTCGCTATCTCCAAAGTAAATTATATCTGAAAAATCGACTTCAAACCTTTCTTTTATTACATACATACCCTCAGGTGAAGGTTTTCTCTTTATATCTTCTCTATATCCTAAAATAAAATCAAAATAATCCTTGCCAAAAACATCACTTATAACTTTTTTGCAAGTAGAATCTGGTTTATTAGAAAAAGCAACCAAAAATTCATCTCTTTTTTTGATTTTTTCAAGTTCTTCTACAATTCCTTCATATGGTTTTGTAAGGTAAGACGGATTATCATCGTATCTTTTATTATAAGAGTTTAGAATTTCTTCTCTCTTATTAGATTTTTCAAATCCTATGTAATCAAGAGTTTTTTCCATCAAAACTTTTGGTCCATTTCCAACAAATTCTCTAATTTTATCTCTAGGAACTTCTTTTAGTCCAAAAGATTTCAAAGTTTGATTAATATTATATGATATGGAGTCAATCGTATTAAGTAGCGTTCCATCTATATCAAAAATATACATTTCTTATTTTCTCCTTTTGTTTGTTACATAAGCAAACTATTATTACTATACCACTTATTAGGGGTATAATAAAAGTAATATGTAGAAATGAAAATTTAAAATTATAAGGAAGGAAAATATGCAAACAAGAAGAAATTTATCCATGCTAAGTGATTTTTATGAATTCACCATGGCTTATGGATATTTTGAAAGTGGAATGAAAGATACGATTGCAGTTTTTGATGCATTTTATAGAAAAAATCCTGATGAGGGTGGATTTTCAATTTTTTCAGGATTAGATGATATTATAGATTATGTTGAAAATATTCATTTTGATGATGAAGATATAGAATATTTTAGAAAAAATACAAAATTTTCAGAAGAATTTTTAAATTATTTAAAAAATTTTAAATTCACTGGAGATATCTGGGCATTTCCTGAAGGATCTGCAATGTTTCCATCCGAACCAATTGTTACCGTTAGAGCTCCAATAATTGAGGCACAAATTTTAGAAACATATTTGCTTTTGTCTTTAAATTATGGATCTTTGGTAGCTACAAAGACTAATAGAATCGTAAGAGCTGCAAAAGGAAGAACAGTTATGGAATTTGGGGCAAGACGCGCCCAAGGACCAGATGCCTCTGTTAAAGGAGCAAGAGCTGCCTTTATTGCAGGAGCACCAATCTCATCAAACACACTTTCCAGTCAAATGTATGATTATCCTGCAGGTGGAACAATGGCTCACTCTTGGGTTCAATCTTTCGATTCAGAATATGAAGCATTTTTAGCTTATGCAAAATTATATCCGGATAATTGTATTTTGTTAATTGACACCTACGATGTTTTAAAACAAGGCTTGCCAAATGCCATGAAAGTTTTCAAAGAAGTTCTAGAACCTTTGGGACTAAGTGGAGGAGTTAGGATAGATTCAGGAGATATTGCCTACCTATCAAAAGAATGTAGAAAAATTTTAGATGAAAATGGCTACAAGGATGCAAAAATTGTGGCAAGCAATTCCCTTGACGAATACAAAATAGAATCTCTACTTCAACAAGAAGCTCAAATTGATTCTTTTGGAATTGGAGAAAGATTAATCACAGCAAAATCTGATCCAGTCTTTGGTGGAGTATATAAGCTTGTTCAAGTAGAAGATGAAAAAGGAAAAACTGCAAAAATAAAAGTATCCGAAAATGTAGAAAAAATAACTACTCCAGGTCTAAAAGAAGTTTACAGATTATACGACAAAAAAACTGGAAAAGCAGAAGCTGATTACATTACACTAAAAGAAGAAAAAGTTGATGATAGTAAGCCTCTTGTAATTTTTGATCCCCACTTTACTTGGAAGATGAAAAGAATGGAAAATTATGAAATTAGAAAAATGCAAATTCCAATTTTTAAAAACGGTAAAAAAGTTTATGAGTCACCAAAAATCGACCAAATAAACGAATATTGTAAATCTGAAGTAAAATCATTGTGGGATGAGGTAAAAAGATTCGACCAACCTCACAATTACTATGTCGATCTTTCCCACGATTTGTGGAATTTAAAACAAAATCTAATAATGAAAGCAATGAGCAAATAATGATTGCCATAATTACAGGTGCAAGTTCTGGAATAGGATATGAATTTGCAAAACAAATAGATAAAAAAAATTACGAGGAAATTTGGCTAATAGCTAGAAGAAAAGACAAACTTCATAATTTATCTAATAACTTAAAAACAAGGGCAAAAATACTTGCCCTTGATTTATGTGATGAAAAATCTTTTGAAATTATAAAAAAAGAGCTAGATTGTTCAAACAAAAAAATTGGACTTTTGATAAATTCTGCCGGCATGGGAGAAAATGATTATTTTAAAAACACAGAACTTGACAAAGACATTAAAACTTTAAATTTAAACATAAAAGCCCTCACATCTATGACAAAAATATGCTTAGAATTTTTCCAAAAAGATGGAATAATTTTAAACATAGTATCCTCCGCCGCCTTTATTCCACAAGCAAAATTTGCCCTTTATGCCGCAAGCAAATCTTATGTTTTATCATTTTCAAGAGCCGTAAGACGAGAATTTAAGGATATAAAAGTTTCAGTTTTATGTCCAAACCGAGTTAAAACAGAATTTTTAGAAAAATCTAATAACAATTCATCAAAAATAAAAAATCTAGGAAATGAAAACCTAGAAAAAATGGTAGAAAAAGCCCTAAAAAAAATGGGCAAAAAAGACCTAATAACAACCCACCCAAGCGCAAAATGTTTACTAATAATTTCAAAAATCCTTCCACATTCTTTTATATTGTGGGCTGAGAGAATTTTGGGGATCTATTAGTTATAAAAATTTTATAGATAAAAAATAATGAGCGAATAAAATAATCTTCGCTCATTTTTAATCTTTTTTAATTTTAGGATCTTTTGTTTTTTATTTTACTAATTCTAATGGTGAGTCTACTTTTTCTTCTACTTTTTCACCTTTTAGATATTTTACTGCAGTTTCTAGGGCTATTTTTCCCATTTCTTTTGGTTTTTGTGCAACTGTTGCTGTCATTGATCCTTCTTTTACTGCATTTATTGCATCTTCGTTTCCATCAAATCCAACTAAAACTATATCTTTTCCGCTTGCTTTTATTGCTTCGCTTGCTCCTAGTGCCATTTCATCATTTTGGCAAAATACTGCTTTTACATCTGGTTGAGCTTGGAGTAAATTTTCCATTACTGTCATTCCTTCAGCTCTATCGAAGTTTGCTGTTTGGCTTGCCGCTAGGTCAATTTTTCCATCTGTTGCTTTTTTAAATCCTTCTCCTCTTTCACGAGTTGAACTTGCTCCAGGAATTCCTTCTAGTTGAATTACTTTCGCATCTTTTCCTGCTTTTTCTAAAATAAATTCTCCAGCAAGTTTTCCACCTTCAATGTTATTGCTTGAAATAAAGCTTACAACTTCTCCTTCGTCTGAACTTCTATCTACACAAATTACAGGGATGTTTGCCTCATTTGCTTTTTTTACTGATGATGATATTGCTGTTGAATCTACTGGATTTATTATTATTAAATCTACTTTTTGTGTTATTAAATCTTCAACTTGGTTATTTTGTGATGATGAATCATTTTGTGCATCTGTTATTACTGTTTCAACATCTTTATCTTTTGCAGCTTCTTCTACTCCCTCTCTAATTGATACGAAAAATGGGTTGTTTAATGTTGATAAGGCAACTCCAACTTTTAATTTTCCATCTTTTGCTTTTTCTTCTTTTTTTGTATTTGATGAATTATCTTTTGTATCTTGTCCTTCAATGCTACAAGCTGTAAATGTAAAGATAGCTATGGCCAAAACAGCCAATAATTTTCTAAATTTTTTCATGTTTTTTCTCCTATTTATTTCTTTTTCTGTCTATTAGAACTGCGATTAAGATTACAATTCCTTTTACTATTTGTTGATAGAAACTTGAAACTCCCAATAAGTTTAGTCCGTTATTTAGAACTCCTAAAATTAAAATTCCTATTAATGTTCCTGTTAATGATCCGCTTCCACCAGTCATACTTGTTCCACCTAATACAACGGCTGCTATAGCATCCATTTCGTAGGCAGATCCTGCTGTTGGTTGAGCTGAATTTAATCTTGATGTAAGTACAAGTCCTGACAAAACTGCCATCAAAGCACTTATTATATATACAAAAGTTTTTGATTTTGCTATATTTATTCCTGATATGAAACTTGCTTTTTCATTTCCTCCTACAGCAAATATTTTTCTACCGTAGGATGTTTTGTTTAAAAGCATCCATAATATTAAATAAACTATTATAAATAAGATTACTTGGAAAGGAATTCCAAAAATTTGTCCTTTTCCTAAAAATTGAAAGGCAAAATCATCTTTTTGTCCCGCTATTGGTCTTCCATCCATTAAAACTAAGGTTAGCCCTCTAAATATTGTCATTGTTGCAAGGGTTACTATAAATGGTGCAAGTTTTCCTTTTGTAATTAATAAACCATTTATTAATCCCAAAATAAGGCCCAACAAAATTGCAATTATTATTGCAAGTATTGTGCTTATTCCACTTTGCATAAGCCAGGCAAATACTGCTGAGCTTAATGCGAGAGTTGATCCAACTGAAAGATCTATTCCTCCAGTCAAAATTACAAAGGTCATCCCTAAAGCTACAAAACCATTTATTATTAATTGTCTCATTAAGTTTAATAAGTTACTTACTTGCAAAAATGCTGGATTTAGTACACTTACAAAACATATTAAAATTAATAAAGCAAGTATTGTGCCAAGATTTTGATTTTCTTTAAATCGATTTTTTATATTGGTCATATTTTTCCTCCTGTGGCAAGGGTCATTACTTTTTCTTGACTTGCATTATCGCTTGAAATTTCTCCTTGCATTTTTCCTTCATATATTACATAAATTCTATTTGATAGGCTAAGTAGTTCTGGCAAATCGCTTGATATAAGTATGATTGATACGCCTTTTTTTGTTAAATCTTTTATAAGGTCATATATTTCTCTTTTTGCTCCTACGTCTACCCCCTTGGTTGGTTCATCCAAAATTAAAATTTCTGGATTTATGGCATACCATTTTGCAAAAACAACTTTTTGTTGGTTTCCTCCAGATAAATCTGAAACTTTTGATTCAGATGATTGGGTTTTTACTTTAAAACTATCAACTAGGCTATTAGAAAGATTTTTTTCTTTTTTTCTATCTATAAATGAATTTTTTGAAAATTTATCAAAGTTTAATAAAGAAATATTTTCTCTAATTGATTCATCTAGGATGAGTCCTTCTTCTTGCCTATTTTCTGTCACAAAACCAATTTTATTTTTTATGGCATCAATTGGTTTATTAATCTCGACTTTTTTCCCATCAATAAAAACTTCTCCCTTATCTTTTGGGTCAAGTCCAAAGACAGATCTCATAATTTCAGTTCTTCCTGCTCCCATAAGACCAGAAATTCCCAAAACTTCACCTTTTTTCGCCTTTATATTTATATTTTCAAAATATCCTTTTCTACTGAAATCTTTTATTTCAATTTTTACATCAGATATTTCAGCATCCATTTGAGGATAAAAATCTCCAATGTCACGACCTACCATGGCAGAAACCACTTCTTTTTCACAAGTTTGGTTTGTATTCATCAATGATACAGATTTTCCATCTCTCATTACTGTAATTTTATTGGTCAAAGAAAAAATTTCTTCCATCCTATGAGAAATATATATCATAGAAACTTTTTGATCTCTAAGTATTTTTATTAATTTAAACAATTTATCAATTTCATTATTGGTTAGGGCAGATGTTGGTTCGTCAAGGATTAATACATTTACCTTGTTCAAATTCGCCTTGGCAATTTCCATCATTTGCCTTTGGCCTACTGATAATTTTGAAACTTTTGTATCTGGATCTATATCTAGGTCAAATTTTTTTAGAAGTTCTATGGATTTTTTTCTCATAGAATCTTTGTCAAGAAAAATCCCCTTCCTAATTTCATTGTTCATAAAAATATTGTCCATGACAGTAAGATCTGGCCAATCTGATAATTCTTGGTGGATAAAACTTATGCCATATTTTTTGGCATCGTTAGTATTATCAATTTCAACTTTTTTCCCATCAATTAATATTTCTCCCTTATCTTTTGTCAAAACTCCAGATAAAATATTCATCAGTGTAGATTTTCCTGCCCCATTTTCTCCAACCAAGGCATGAACTTCTCCTTCATTTAGGGTAAAGTCTACTCCCTTTAGGACGTCATTTTTTCCAAAAGATTTGTAAATATCTTTCATTTCAATTTTCATAAAATCCTCCTAAAAGATATTTTTTGATCTTAAAATTATATTTGAATAAGGTGTATCTTCCCCGGTCCTTATTACAAATTTCACATCTTTTAATTTTTTCTTAAAATCTTCATGAGATATATAAGTACATTCACAATCTGGCAAAAGATTTTTTATATCTTTTTCTTGCTTTCGATTATTTTCTTTAATTTCTTCAGCCAAATAATAATATTCACAGCCAAAATCTTCTAGTAAAACTTCTAAAACATGGATAAATTTAGGCTCTCCCAGTTTTAGAGCTAAGTCTATTTTTTTATCAGGATCAATTGGCAAACCACAATCTCCGATTGCTATTAAGTCCGTATGACCCAAATCAGAAAGTCTTTTTGAAATTTCGCTGTTTAATATTCCTTTTTCTTTCATATTTCTTTCCTTTCAAAATTATTCACATCATCAAGGCTTGGAATTGAAATACTAGCTCCTTTTTTTGTAACCGATAAGGCTGAAGCCTTGCTTGCAATTTCCATAGCTTCTTTTATATCTTTTCCTTGGTAAAGTTGAGAAACGAAAAATCCTGTAAAGGTGTCGCCTGCTCCTGTGGAATCAATAGCCTTAACCTTGAAAGAATCTTGTTCTATTTTTTCATTTTTATCTATAAAAATTGACCCCTTGCTTCCCAAAGTCATAACTATTTTTAAATTTGGATAAGTATTTTTAAAATAAGCAATTTTCTCATCGTTTGTATTTTTTCCACTAATGCTTGCCGCCTCGTGTTCATTTACCAAGATAAGATCGATTTTTTCATAATCAAATTCCTTTATCCTATCTGTTATAGGTGAAGGATTCAATACTATTTTCATATTTTTCTCATAGGCTCTATCAATCAAATATTTCATAGAATTAATTTCATTTTGTAAAACTAAAACATCATTTTCTCCAAAGTCTTCCAAAACTTGGTCTATAAATTTCTCATCATTATCAAAATTAGCTCCCTTATAAAGGACAATTGAATTTTCTCCCTTATCATCAACTTGAATTATAGCGTTTCCAGTTGATTTTTTAGATTTTTTTATGTATTTAGTATCTACATTTTCTTTTTCCAAATAGTCTATCAAAAATTCTCCATCATCGCCTATGCTTCCAGCGTGATAAACCTTATCAAAACTTTTAGCCAAGGCAACCGATTGATTTAAACCCTTACCACCAGGTCTTTTATCAATACTTTTTGCGCTAATAGTTTCTCCAGGTTTTACAATTTCTTCGACCCTAAAAAATATATCAATATTTAAAGAACCAAAATTAAGTATCTTCATTTTTATCCCCTACACTTTCTCCAAAATTTATAAAAGGTTCTACCATAACCTTCCTACTAACTTTCTTATTTTTTATCAAATCATCTGCCATTTTAATAGAGTATTTTGCTATTTTTTCAAGATTTTGATCGATTGAGGTAAGTCTTGGACTAACAAGATTATTTAAAAATAAATTATCATAGCTTATCAAAGAAATATCATCAGGAACTTTGACCTTATTTTCAGAAAAAAACTTCAAAAGTCCGTATGAAGACATATCAGAAAAAGAAAAAATAGCATCAACATTTTTTTCCAAAAAATATGATCCAGCCTCATATCCTCCCTCAAAAGTATAATCACCATGGATTATATTTGAAGAATTAATATAAATATCATTATTCATAGCAGCTTTAATAGCTCCAGAAAGTCTTCTAGAAGAATTTGCAGTAGATCTTGGACCAATAAGAATTCCTATATTTTTAAAACCCCTATCAATCAAATACTGCATTCCCAAAAGGCCTCCTTTTTCATTATTTCCAGTTACAATGTGATAATTTCTATCGTTAAAATCAACCTCATCTAAAAAAATAATATTATTTTTTTCAATCAATTCTCGGTCAATATTTTTTATATTTCTATCGACTATCAAAGATGCTGCAAAAAAATTACTATTTAAAATTTTTAAAAACTTTGACTTTTCTAAACCCTTATTATTTGTGTTATGAATATATAAAAAATACTTATATTTTTCTGCATAATAAGTAAGATTTTTTACTAACAAGGAAAAAAATGGATTGGAAATGTCGGGAATGATAGCCATAATCACATTACTTTTTTTACTAGCAAGAGCCTTTGCAAAATTATTTGCATTATAATTTAAGTTTTCGGCTGCATCAATAACTTTTTTTCTAGTTTTTTCAGATATTTTATTGTTAGTATTATTCAAAACCATAGAAACTGTAGTAATAGAAACCCCAGCAAGTTTTGCAACATCTTTAATATTTGCCATAAAAAAACTCCGTTAAAACGTTTTAATCATTAATAATATAATCTTTTATATTACTTTTGTCAATATTTTTCTCAAATATTTTTTTAAAATTTTTTTATTTTTTCGCAAAAAAAGACTCTTGTAAATTTACAAGAGTTTTATTAAAAATATTTTATTTTCCAAATACATCCAAAATAACTTCTTTTATATTTTTCATCTCTTTTATTTGAAGATTTTTGAATTCTTGTTTATCAATTTGAGATTTTCCTATATAGGCTTTTTTATATCCCAATCTTTCTAGCTCTTTTAGTCTGGATTTTATTTGCGGAACTTTTTTAAGCTCACCAGTAAGGCCGACTTCTGCTATAAAAACAGTCTTGTTATCAATTGGTTTTTTTAAATATGATGAGGCAATTGAAATCATTATAGCAAGATTTACTGATTGCTCTCTCATTTTTAGGCCACCTGTTGCCTTTATTATTACATTTTCATCAAATAAATTAATTCCAGCTCTTTCTTGTAAAATTGAAATTAAAGTATTTAAATCATCTTTTCTTAAACTATCTCCAATTCTTTGAGGATAGGGCATAAATGATTTTGAAACCAAGGATTCTATTTCAATTTCTAAAAGTCTTGTCCCTTCTTTCATTACAGAAATTGCAGATCCTTCTACTTCTGTATCTCTTTCTGTAATAAAATATTCTGAAGGATTTGTAATTTCAATCAATCCTTCTTCTTGCATGGAAAATAATCCAACTTCTCCTGTCGGACCAAACCTATTTTTTGTACTTGTTAAAAGCCTTAAATCATCTTCATTTTCCCCATCCAAAAGTAAAACCGTATCAACCAAGTGTTCTAAGGTTCTAAGCCCTGCCATTTCTCCAGTTTTATTCATATGACCTACCATAATAAAGGCTCTTTTTTTCTCAGGATTTTTGGCAAGGTCCACGCATTTATTTGCACATTCTATAGTTTGAGTTGGAGAGCCTTGTTTGTTATCAAATTCATTTAGGGCAAAAGTTTGAATCGAATCCAAAATTATTATATCTGCATCTTTTTTCTTAATTTCACTTTCGGCAAGATCCATAGAATTTGTTGACAAAATCCAAATATTTGGAGAAATTTCTCCAATAATCCTATCGGCCCTAGATTTTATTTGCGATTCGCTTTCTTCTCCCGAAACATACATAACCTTAAAGCCATCTTTGGAATAAGAAGATGATAATTGCAAAAGAAGGGTAGATTTTCCAGCTCCGGGTCTTGCAGTTAAAATTGAAACAGAATCTTTTACAAGACCTCCTCCTATTGCCCTATCAAATTCTTCAAATCTTGATTTTATTCTTTCTGATTGGTCAAGTTTTATTTCTTTTAATAATCTTGCCTCATTATCAGAATCAAGGGAAATAGGATTTTTTGATGAAGATTCTTTTTTTACAGTTTTTTCAACCAAAGTTCCCCATTTTCCGCATTCTGGACATTTTCCCGCCCAAACTCCTTGGACATGTCCACAATTTTTACATTCAAAAGCTTTTTTAAGCTTTGCCATTAAATTCACCTACTGCATAATTTACAGAAAATTTCTCGCAAGCTTTTTTTGAATCTTCTTTGTAGAGTTTTTCAAATTTATCTCTCAAAGTTTCTTTTTCATCTACTAATTTTTCTATGCAAGTTAAATAAGATTTTTCATCATCACTTAATGCATTTTTTGAAAGAGAAATAAAATATTTTATCCATTTATAAATAGTTTTATCTTCATATTTTGCATAAAGTCCTTTTTCACTTGCTTCTAATTTTAATTTTTGGCAAGTTTCATAGGTCATATTTTTAAAATCTTCCCTTAATTTATTTAAATTTTCTTCATTATAAAATAAACCTTTCAAAAGGGCTGGGAAAGAAATATTGTATGGATAAGGAACTGCATCAGGCATCCTAATTTCTAGGTATTTTTTTGCCCTGACATCTGGAAAAACAATTGATAGGGCATGGAAAATCATCTCATTTGAAAAGTCTTCATCCATTATTTTTTCAAATTTTGTATCAGCCTTATAAATATCTTTTCCATTTTCATGAACAAAAATTATATCTGTATCTAGAATTTTTTCTGCATATTTTTCATATCCCATATCATCATCAAAGGCAAAATCATAAACACCTGTCCTATTTTTGTCGCAATATTCCCAAATTTCTTGGCGTAAATTTTTATCCTTATAAACTTCCCCCTCAAAAATATAGGAATTATCGTAAAGACTATACATAAAGGCTGATAGGGCATTTGCTACAAAAAATTTCTTTTTAAAATCACCCTCATCACAATAATCAATGGCTGTTTGGACACTTGCAGTTCCCCTCATCATATTTAGGGCATATTTTCCAGCAAAGTCTGTAAAATATTTTTGCATATACCTATACCTATCTTTTGGAATAATATTCAAATCCATAATTTTAGATTTAGGATGATAGCCCAAAGTTTCTAGGTATTGGTTTTTTTCTTCAAAAATCGGAATAATTTCTGTCATTATCTTTTTATAAGATTCATCCAAATCTTTTATATTTTTCTTTGCATCAATTGCAAGCTCAAACTGGCCAGCGGGTTCAAGATTTACAGCAATATCATCTTTTCGAAGGCCAAGTATGTATCCGTCTTCCTCGTTTGTTACAATAAATCCTTTATGATTTAATTTTCTTAGAGTATCTCCTACTCCATTTTCTCCAAAATAATCATAGGAAAAAAGTTTATCTTTATCTATAACAAAATGTTCCATTTCAAGGCCCATTTTAAAATTTTCTTTTTGACTTTCACCTGATTTAATATAGGCTACTATTTTGTCTTTTTTTTCTTGATAATTCACGCTTATCCTCCATCTTTTAAACTTTCACTTAATTAATAATATACCCCTTTTATACTTTTAATAAATTTCTATAATTTTTTAAAAAAATCTTAATCTTAAAGTTAAAATATAAATATTTTTTGGTTTACTAATACTTTTTCTTTATTTTGAAAATGTTATATGATTTAATTAGGAAATTTAAAGGAGACGAAATGAATAAAAAAATTTTTGTGGGACTAATCCTAATGATTCTTTTAACAGGATGTGGAAAAGAAAAAACTAATGAGAGTATAGAAACTTATAACAAGGCTTCTTACGAAAATAAGGATAATAACTTAAATTCTAACGAAAAATCAAATACAAGAGAAGCTGTAAAAAAAGAAAAGGATCTATACCAAGAAATTTACAAAAAAATCGAAGGTATTAAATTTTATCTTTCTGAAGGATCTAGTATGGAATCTATATATTTTTACAAAGATGGATATTTTGACGGTGCCTTAAAAACTGGAGATGGATATGAGATAAAACAAGCTTTTTATAATGGAAAATTTGAAATAGCAGAAAAAATTGACCATACAAGTTATAGAATAAAACTTGTAAATCTCAATTATGATGTGAATCCCGGAGAAAAAGCTAATAAAAACATAAATGGAAATAATTTCCAAATAACAAATATCAAAACAAATCTATTTGATAACGAAGATAAAACCTATATTCTCCACCTGCCTGATACAAAAACGGCTTACCTTAATGAAAATATAATTACTGGAATGAAAATGAGCGGCTATAATTTTGGAGAAGATAAGATTGGACTTTTTCTTCTAACAAAAGAAAATGCAGAAGAAGAATCTTTTGTTATGGTTCAATATAAAAAATAAGGGGTGTTTTTATGAAATTTACAAAAAAATTAGGTCTAATTTTAGGATTAACATTATTTATCCCATCAATCTCTCAAGCAAGTAAGCTTTTAGATATAAAAGAAATAAGAGGTGATAAAAATCATTATATGGATTTTCTTTTTAACAATACAGAGATGGTTTGTGATAAAAACGAAGTCCAAGAAAAATCCCAAGAAAATAATCAAGGGAAAAATGAAGATGGTAAGAGATGGGAAGGCGATATTTTAAAAGAAATTTCTGGTAAAAGTTTTTCATTTTATTCAGGATCTGGTGCTTGGATGACAAATTTAACCTTTACAGATGGGAAGGGAAATTTTGAGGCAAGTTTTTCAGATTCTGATATAGACCAAGTTCAAGGGGCAGAATGCGTGGGAAAATTTGACCTTGTGGAAAGAATTGATGATACTTCTTATAAATTAAAACTTTCAAATGTAAAAACCACTTCACAAATTGGCGAATCTTATGTAAATGGAAAATTAAATATAGGAAAAAAAGTTCCCTATGGTTTTGAAACTTTGGAAAATCCGGATGAGTATTCCAATTCCTTCACCCTCTACTTACCAAAAAGATTAAAATCTCAAATAGATGAAAATGTATATGCTTGGGCCTACAATGTAACCGACCACGCCTATATAGACGATTACCAATCAAGAATTTTTATTCTAGCAAACGACTCCACCAAGGCTGGTTTTGCTGAAAATATAAATTAAAAAACTGCCCTAAGGGCAGTTTTTTCTTATATTCTTCCTAGCATTTTTAAAATAATTTGAGCTATAATTGCAGATCCAAGATAGGTTCCAAGGATTACAAATATTGCCAAAATAATAATTTTTGGTCCAGTTTTTTTCAAATTATCTAGATTTTCCCCAGTATAAATTCCTGCATAGGCAAGAATTGGTGTACAAAGTGTAGTAAAATCTACATTTCCTGTGTGGTAGGAAATAAATTCAGAAAATGGAAAGGCTGGAATTGTAACTATAGTTGCAAGAGTTACAATATAGGCTACTGCTGGAATTTTTCCAGGCATTATTTCAGAAATCCCTATTCCTGCAATTGAAATTAAGGCTAAAATTAAAACTCCAGGTATTCCTTTTAGTGGGCTTATGCCAGGTCCTATCCAGTTTGCTATTACAGAAATCGCAGCTGTTATTGCTAGTACATAAATTTTTTCTTTAAATTTCATAGCTAACTCCTTTTTTTCATCATCTTGCTATAAATTTTTTCTGCAAGGGGTATTGCTAAAAATACTGACATGTAAACCCCATCAAGTCCTGACAAAAGGTTACTTGCAGCTCCAAAAGCTGTTATTTCATTTGCCATATTTGGATATAATTCTACCAAAGATCCAACTGAGGCTGTCATCATTGATGCTGATCCAACTCCTGATGCCATAGCAAGAGAAAGTGGATGAAGTGGAGTTGATGTTGCAAGAAGAGATGCAATTATTCCCATAAAAATTGTTCCAAAAACTGTTCCAACTATATAAACTCCCAAAACTCCTTCGCCTTCTGGGCTATCAAGTCCATATTTTTCTGCAATCAAGGCTACGTTTGGCTCTCTAGAAATTGAGTGAGCACCACCAATAACTTCTCTTTTAAGTCCTAAGAAAATTCCCAAAGGAATTCCAAGAAAAACTGTTCCTAAATTTCCGAATTCTTGTAAAATTAAGGCTGGTGATGATTTTATAACTGTATCAATTGTTGGTCCAATAGTTGTCCCATATTTTGCCATCAAAAGCATTAAAGTTACAGAAATTAACCTGCCTGCTTCCTTCATTTCCTTTTCACCTGAAATTTTTAAAAATTTTGGTGTTGTAAAAATTCCAATTATTAAGGCAAATAACATTGGAAGCAAGACTATAGTTCCTATTCCAATATCAAAAGTATGTTTTCCAATAAGCTCTGAAACTAAAACTACTCCCAAAGCTATAATATGAAGTTTATATTTTTTCATTTTGAACCTTCTTTCAAATATCTATAAGCTACTTCTGCCATAAGGCCTGATCCAATATAAAATGCACTCTCATCTACATCAAATTTTGAATTGTGGTGGGGATAAACTTTTCCATCCTTATTTGCCTTTAAATTATTCAAAGATAAGAATGTTCCCTTTGCTTCTTTTTCAAAAAAAGCAAAATCTTCTCCACCCATGGTAGGTCTTGAAATTTCTATTACCTTATCATCTCCCAAAATTTCTTGGGCTATATTTTTTACATAGGCTGTAAATTCTTTGTCGTTAATAACAGCTGGATAATATCTTTTATAATCAAGCTCAGCTTCACACCTAAAAGCCTTGGCAATATTTTCAGAAATTTCCTTCATTCTTTTTTCAACAAAATCTCTCACATCTTCATCAAGAGTCCTAACAGTTCCTTCTTCCCAAACCTCATCTGGAATAATATTTTGACAAGTTCCTCCATGAATTTGGCAAATAGAAATTAAGGCAGATTTTGTTGGATCAAGTTCTCTAGAAATTATTTTTTGTAGGGCAAGGTTAATTTCACTAATTGTAACGATTGGGTCTATAAAATTTTCAGGCCTTGCCCCATGTCCTCCGTGACCCTTAACTTTTAAGATAAAAGCATCCATAGAAGCCATCATAGCATCTTCTTTGTAACCAACAGTTCCTGTTGGCAGATGACCAAAAATTCCACCTTCGTGAAGGCCAATAACCCTATCAACTTTTGGATTTTCCATACAGCCCTCATCAATCATAGGTTTTGCCCCACCTGGAATTTCTTCTCCTGGTTGGAAAAATATTTTTACCAAGCCGTCAAGATCTTTTTCATTTTCTTTTAAAATTCTACAAGCTCCAAGAGCCATTGCCGTATGACCATCGTGACCACAAGCATGCATTTTTCCTTCAAAAGTTGAACAAAAAGAAAGAGAAGTTTCTTCCTTAATAGGAAGGGCGTCCATGTCAGCTCTTATAGCTATACATTTTCCCTTGTACTCACCAATTTCTGCAACTATGGCATTTCCATTAACAAGTTTTTTGTAGGAAATATCTAATTTTTTTAATTCATTTTCTACATAAGCTACTGTTTTTGGAAGTGACAATTGCAATTCTGGAATTTTATGTAATTCTCTTCTGTCTTTAATAATTAAATCTTCAATTTCTTTTGCTCTTTTTAAACAATTCATTTTATCACCACCTTAAAGTATTATATTAATATTTTATAATATTATATGTTTAAAAGCAAAATATTATTCTTACTTGTTTTTTATTTATATTATAGATAAAATAAGGATAAGAATATGATTAAAAGGAGCAATTATGAAAAAGAAATTAACACTTATTTTTGCTTTAACATTAGTTCTCACATCTTGTGGTGGATCAATGGTAAAAGTTAATCAAGCTGAAATAGCAAAAAATAAAGCAGAATTAGAGGCAAAAAACCAAAAAAAAGATATCGAAAGTTTAGAAACAGATAATACTAAGGAAAAATCTTCTAAAAAAACAAAAAAAGATAAGTCAAAGAAAAAATTAAAATTAGAAGAAGATTCTAAAACTAAAAAATCAAAAAATAAAAATAAAGACCATAAAAAATCTGAGAAAAAAATTGTAAAAAATAATAACACAAAAGAAAACGAAAATCAAAATACAAAAAACAATAATGAAAATAATGAAAAAAACACAGAAAATACAAATCAATCTGCACCAAAATCCAGTCAAAACAATTCGTCTGTTAAATTTGTAAATTCTGACACTTCAGATAATTCTGGTAATCATCTAGAAGTTTTAAAAGATTTGAATGGGAAAAAATTCGTATTTTCATCAGGTGCTGGTGGTTGGCAAACTGTTTTGAACTTTTCTGAAAATGGTAATTTTACAGCTAAATACGAAGATTATGACTTGGATTCTGTAGCTATTTGTGAATTTAATGGAAAATTATCTATCGATTCAAAAGTAAATGAAACAGCCTATATTCTAAGACTTGATAGGGCAGAAATAACCACTCCAATAAATACTGAAGAAGTAAAAAATATTGGTGGAAAAAATATGACAGTAAGATATGTCGACCTTCCTTACGGATTTGCGGTAAATAATGACAGCGATCATTCTTTCCAAGGAATGTTCTCACTTTATCTTCCACTAAGAAAAAGATCTGAAATGAGCGCGGAAGTTAACCACTGGCTTGATATAACAGGAGAAAAAAACGTAGAAAAAGATATAAGTAGAATTTATTTGCTTGTAAATAACAAAACAATAGACACATTTAGAGAAAAAGTAGAGTAATGAAAGCCTATTATAAAAATGATAAGTTTATTTTTGAAATAGGCTATGATAAAAAAATCGAGTCAATAAAAATTGTAGAAAAAGAAAAAATCGGAGAAAAATCTCCTATAACAGACCTTGCCTTTAAAGAAATTTCAAAATTTCTTGATGGAAAATTAGAAAAATTCTCCTTTGAAATCAATCCCCAAGGAACAAACTTTCAAAAAAAAGTTTGGAAAGAAATAGAAAAAATCCCTTATGGAGAAACTATCACCTATAAGGATATAGGAGATAAAATAAATTCAAATGCCTACCAAGCAATAGGATCAGCTTGTGGCAAAAATCCTATTTTATTTAGGATTCCCTGCCACAGAGTCCTTGGGAAAAATAACATAGGAGGATTCTCCTATGGACTTAGTTTAAAGAAAAAATTATTACAAATTGAAAAAAAGGAGAATTATGAAAAATAGTTTACTTACAATACTTATTGCCCTATTAATACTCACATCATGTGAAAAAAATCATGACAAAAATACAAAAGAAAATTCAAACACTAAAAAGAAAATAACATCTATGGAAATGAATTCAAATTTAAATAAAAAAGATAATAAAAACTCTAAAAATGATAATAAGGATGATTTTACTAATATTTACAAAGACTTAGAAGGAAAAAAATTATATTTTTCTTCAGGAGCTATGGTAGAAAGTCTATATTTTTACCAAGATGGCAAATTTGATGGCGCATACAAAAAAGGAATAGAGGGAAATATTGATATGGGCCTATTTAATGGTAAATTTAAAATCACAAAAAAATTGTCCGATACGTCCTATAAATTATCATTAGAAGATATAAATTATGAAACTTCGGCAAATTCTGACAAAACTAAACTTATAGGCGATAGAGATTGGTTAATACATTATGGAGAATCTGGAATCTTTAATGAAAAAAATATAAATGAAGATTTCATATTATATCTTCCAAAAAGCCCATTTTCAAACTTTACTGAAGAAGAAAAATCATTTATAAGTATGGCTGATTTAGATAAAGACAAAGAAAACAAAGACTTTATAGAAAAATTTGCCCTAAAGAAAAATGATGACAAGTCAATCCTTCTAGTTGAATTTAAATCTGATAGTGAAAAATTTAAAAAAATAAATAAAAACTATTATGAAGATTTACTGTT
>URRX01000007.1 GCA_900550345.1 uncultured Anaerococcus sp.
ATTGAGGGGTTATAGTGTCAGAATCTGAATTTATTATTAATGTTGGTATATCTAATTTTTCTCTTTTAATCCACTTTATTGTATTAATATCTTCTAAAGTAAAACCAAGCCTTGTTTTTAGGAAAATATTTCCAGTAAATTTCATTATGCTTGCAGGTATTTTTTCATCTTTTTCAATTTTTTCAAAAACCTTATCAGAAAAATAATTAGAATCAGAGACAGGACAATCTAAGATTAAATATTCAATATTAGACTTATCTCGACTTGCTGCAATTAAAGATGTAGCTGCCCCATAAGATTCTCCAAATAATACTATTTCTGCATTTTTCTTAATATTTTTTCTTACATATTTTATGCAATCTAAGGCATCAAAAGATTCTAAAACACCAAAAGTTGAATTCTTAGCCTTATTATATCCTGAATTTCTTTGATCAAATATCAATAAACTATAGCCCAAATCGTAGAAAATTTGACCAGGATTGTACATAGAATATTTACTAGCACCCATTCCATGAACCATTACACATATCTTGTTAGAATTATTATTTTTTACAAAAATTGCAGGAATTTCGTGTTCAAACTTAGATGACTTAATTTTTATCTCTTCAACTTCTTTATCTTTTGCAAATTTTTCATAATTTTTCTTATATTTTGAAATGTTTTTAACCGTAACTTTCCTTGGGGTAGAATTTGTTAGTCCTTTAAAAGTTTCATTTCCAATAAAAAATCCTAAAAACAAAATTCCAAAAATTAACATAGTTAAAATAACAAAAGCAATAATCTTAATCTTTTTTCTCATAATCTCCTCCTATCTTAACTTCATTATATGAAAAATTTTATATTCAGTATATAAAAATATCTTAAATTTTACCAATACTTTACAATTGACATTTATAATAAAAATATGCATACTACATTATATTTTTTATGGCTAATTAAATAAAATATTTATCAATATATTTGACAAGGTAAAAAAATCATGGTATGATTTTATCAACACTTAGAAGAGTAAGTAAATTAAAAAAATTAATCACAGAGAGGTTTCGTTTGCTGGAAGAAACTATAATTATTTTAATTGAACAGAGGCTTGGAATAGTTGGAAGTATAATACATAAGCTTCCCGTTAACCGCGTTTAGGTCTATCTAATGAGGCAAATTTATTTGCGAATTAGGGTGGCAACACGTTTATTATCGTCCCTTTTGATGGGGCGTTTTTTTATTATCAAATTTTTAAGAATTACTTGTAGACCATTAATAAACGCTCAAATTACCTAAAATATATAAAATAAAAAAATAAACCTAGCAGATTTTTCTGCTAGGTTTGTTTTTTATTATCTTCTTTTTCTACTTTTAAATAATCCAAGAGCTGAAATATTTAATAATAATAATATTCTAGTTATTGATGAAACTCCAGTATTTGTATTTTCATTTACTTTATTATTCATTAATCCCATTTTTTTAACTCACTCATGCCTCTATCCCCAAGGATTTTTTTGCAAGGGCATCTGCCATGTCATTATATTTATCATTTGAGTGCGCCTTTACTTTTATAAAATGTACATCAATTTTTTCTTTTGCTTTTTGGAAAAATTCGTAATATCTTTTGGTTAGGTCATTGTTTCTTTTCCAATCTCCCCTTGCCCAGGATTCTATTCCTTGATAGTCAAAGTGTATATAGATTGTTTTTTTACCATCAGAAATGGCCTTATTTATAGCTCCAACACTTGCCTTAACTTCTCCTGCAACATTTCTGTGGATATGAAATTCATCGTCAAAACTCTCATAAATTTCTTCGATTTTTTCATCAGTAATATATACTATTCCCACTCCATATTTTTTGTCTTTTTTGGAATAAGAACCGTCAATATAGGCTATTACTGAATCCTTATCAGCCTTTATTTCTATTTTCTTATCTTCCAAAAAATCTTCTGCATCTTCTTTTTTCTTAAAAGACTTGTATATTGCTCCCTTGTATCCTTTTACTTCTTTTAAACACAAATCCCAGGATGTGTATATCCCAGGATTTCTGCCTTTTTTTACTGCGTAATATTTCATTTGTTTTAATTTTCCTTTGCTGCCCAATATGAAACTGATCCAGGTCCAACATTAAAGATTCCATTTCCATTTTCATCAATGGTAACTTCATTCTTATTATTTCCTGAAAGGTCAATATAAGTTTTCCCTGCTTCTTCTTCTCCTACAAACATTTGTTTTTCAGCCATATCTCCAATAGAAATTAAAACTGCAAGGGAAGATGTATCAGAATCTGTTCTTCTTACCCATCCTACAACTTGAGGATTATCAAAATAATCATCTTGGTCACCGAAAGAATATTTTTTTCTAACATCAAGCATCTTATCTATGGTTTCTTTTAATGGATCTTTTTTGATTTCTCCTTTTAATCCATAATAATCTCCTGCAAATATGCAAGGATAGCCGTCTTTTCTAAATAAAATCAAGGAATAGGCGATTTCTTTAAACCAATCATCAACCCAAGAATCCAAAGATTGACCTGGTTGTGAATCGTGATTGTCGACAAAGGTTACTGCTTGTAATGGATGATTTTTGACAATTGTATTATTAAAAATATTTCTCATATCATAATTTCCATTAGACTTACTTGCCTCTTGGAAATGAAAATGAAGTGGTACATCAAATAAGTCTATTTTCCAATCAGTATCATCCAAATATCCGTCGATTTGATCTTCATCATATTGCCAATATTCTCCAAAAAGATAAAAATCATCTTTCTTTTTTTCCATTATATGATTTGATAAATCATAAATAAACTCATCAGAAATATGTTTTAGGGCATCATACCTAAAGCCATCAACTCCTGTTTCATCCATAAACCAATCAACCCATTTAAAAATTTCCTCTTTTACTTCTGGATGGGAATGGTCAATGTCAGCATTCATGAGGTAATCGAAATTTCCTTTTTCATCACTAACGCCATCGTCCCAATATTTTCCTTCGCCAAGGACTCTAAATATTGCCTTTGTGTCGGTATTTGAATCATAATCAACGCCTGTAAAATGATAATAATGCCAAACAAAATCAGAATATTTGCCAGCTCTTCCCGGAAAATCAAAACCTGTCCAAGCTTTTATTTTCATATCTTCTGATACGTCTTTTTCTCTGTTATTTTGATCTACCATTCTTGCCATAAACTCTTCTTCAAAATCGGCACTTCCCTTATGGTTTAAAACAACATCAGCATAGACTTTTATATTATTTTTGTGAAGTTCATCAATGGCTTCTAATAATTCTTCTTTTGTACCATATTTAGTTCTAACTGTCCCTTTTTGGTCAAATTCTCCCAAATCCCACAAATCATAAATTCCATAACCAACATCTTGGTCGCCACCGCCCTTACACATTGGTGGAAGCCAAAGAGAATCTATTCCTGCATCCTTTATTTTTTTAGCATTTTCCTTTAAAAATTTATAATAGCCTCCGTCAGCAGGACTATCCCACTCGAAGGCTTGCATCATAACATCACTCATTTATTTTTCTCCATTTACTATATCAATTGATGCTGAACAACCAAGTCTACTTGCTCCAGCTTCTATCATTTCCATAGCCTCTTTATAAGTATGGATTCCTCCACTAGCCTTAACTCCTATTTCTTGTCCAACTGTTTTTCTCATAAGAGCCACATCTTCTTTTGTAGCTCCACCTGTAGAAAATCCAGTAGATGTTTTTACAAAATCAGCACCAGCTTCTTTAGAAATTTCACATGCTTTTATTTTTTCCTCATCATCAAGTAGGCAAGTTTCTATAATAACTTTTAAAGTTTTATTCCCACAAGCCTTTTTAACTTCTTTTATATCATTAAGGATATAATCATAGTCCTTATCCTTAAGTCTTCCAACGTTAATTACCATATCAACTTCATCAGCACCGTTTTTTATAGCATCTTCTGCTTCAAAACCTTTAGCCTTTGTAGTCATAGCTCCCAAAGGAAAGCCAATTACTGATGTGATCCTTATGTCCTTATCCATATTTCTAATAAAAGAAACATAAGAAGAATTTACACAAACAGATTTAAATTCGTATTCCTTAGCCTCTTCAACAATTTTTTTAACTTGATCTTTTGTGGCATCAGCTTTTAATATAGTGTGGTCAATATATTGATTAATTTTCATTTAATTCTCCTTTATAATCAATTAAGGCAAGACTAATATCATCATCTTGTTCTCCCCAAGTGAAATTTTCTAAATCATTCAAAATAAAGTCTAAATTCTTATTTTCTTTCAAAATTTTCATCAATCTTTCAACAGAATATTCATTTTTTTCAATGTCTTTACTTTCAGTAACTCCATCAGTATAAAATAAAATCCTATCTTTTGGATTTAAGTTTATAGTTACTTCTTGATAAATATTTTGTTCTATTATATTAGAAATCATTCTTCCGGAAACTACAAGTTTTTCCACATAATTTTTATTATGTATTAGGTGAAGAGGCGGGCAATTGTGGCCTGCATTTGAAAAGGTAAGTGTATTATTTTTACAATCAAAAATTCCAATCCAAACTGTAAAATATTGGGATGAGTTCATATCAAGTTTTACAAATTCTTCTCTTAATTTCTTTAAGACTTGACCTGGAGAATAATCAATATGTCTTTCAAAAATAGCTTCAATTGATAATTTTACAAACATAGTCATAATAGAAGATTTAACACCATGTCCCATAACATCTGCTATATAAAAGGCGTATTTATCATCATTTACTTTTATAATATCAAACAAATCACCAGAAACATCATTAGAAGGTATATATCTACCTTCAAGTTTTATTTCTCCATATATCTTATTTTTAGGCAAAATATTTGTTTGAATTTTTCTAACAAATCTTATATCTTCAAGCATCTTTCTATTGGCATTAAAAAGATCAACCTTCATCTTAGATTCGCTAGTAATATCCCTATAAACTTCGATTATACCTACAAATTCATTGTTATTATAAAGTGGTGAAGATTTAATAGAATAATATTTTCCATTAATAAGTCTTTCTTCTTCAATTGTAGTACTTTTAAAAATGTCCGATTTTTCGCTAAGTTTATCAGTATCAATATTTTGCTCAATGAGTGATCTATCAAGGTGAATATCTCTTCTCATTTTTTCATTTATAAAGACAATTCTACCATATTTATCGAGTATTCTAACCCAATCATCCATTGAGTTTAACACATAGAAATTATCATCCCTAAATTTTTCTATTTTTTCCTTACCCATATGAACCTCTTTTTAACATTTATTCTCTTATAATGTTAACATTTATGAGCCGTATTTTCAATTTTTATCATAATAAAAAAATTTATCTAAAATTTATAAAATTAATTTCATTTATTAAAATATAAAAATAAGCATAAAAAAAGCACCTTATTTTCATAAGATGCTATAGAGTAAGTTAATTATACTAATTCTATAATTGCTCTTTCAGAACCATCGCCTTTTCTTGGTCCAAGTTTTAATACTCTAGTATATCCACCATTTCTATCTTCATATTTTGGTGCTATTTCACCAAATAATTTTTGAACTGTAGATGGTTTATATATATATTGAGCTGCTTGTCTTCTTGTATGAAGAGTATTTTTCTTTCCTAATGTAATCATACGATCAGCCATTTTTTGAGTTTCTTTTGCTCTTGTTAGAGTAGTAGTAATTCTACCATTGTCTAACAAAGAAGTTACTTGATTTCTAAGTAAGGCATTTCTATGATCAGTTCTTCTACCAAGCTTTCTTTTATTAGCCATCATATCCTCCTATTCTTCTCTTAAGTTAAGTCCTAAACTATGGATTTTATCTATAACTTCATCTAAAGATTTTTTACCGAAGTTTTTAATATCTTTTAGTTCAGATTCACTTTTTTCTATTATCTCACCAACAGTATTATATCCTGCTCTTTTTAGACAATTGAATGATCTTAATGATAGATCTAATTCTTCAATAGTTTTAGATAATTCTACTTGATTATCTTCGTCATCTTCAATTTCTTCAACTTCTTCTTCCTCAACTTCTGGTGGGAATTGTTGACCTGGAAGATCTTTGAAAAATCTAATATCTTCCATCAAAATTGAAGCTCCTTCAGATAAGGCTTCTTGTGGAGTGATTGTTCCATCAGTCCAAACTTCAAGGATTAATTTATCATAATCTGTAGATTCACCAACTCTAGTATTTTCTACTGTAAAGTTAACACTTTTAACCGGTGTAAATGATGAGTCTATTGCAATTGCTCCTATAGGATCTGTATCCTTTTTGTTTTGTTCAGCAACTCTATATCCCTTACCGTCAGTAACATCAAGTGCTATGAATAATCTTCCTTTATCATTAACTGTTGCAAGATAATGATCAGGATTTGCTACTTCAACTTGGGCATCTGTTTTTATATCTTTTGCTGTAACAATTTTTGGGCCTTCTATATCTAAAAATAGAGTTAGATCTTCTTTAGTATGTTTTTTAATATCAATACCTTTGATATTTAATATTAATTCAGGTACATCTTCCACAACTCCAGGAATTGTAGAAAATTCATGTAGTACCCCGTCTATAAGAATCTTTGAGACGCTAGAACCAGGTAAGGATGATAAAAGCATCCTTCTCATACTGTTTCCTATGGTTGTACCATAGCCTCTTTCGAGTGGATATAGGACAAACTTTCCGTAATTAGTTTCTTCGTCTATATCTAAAATTTCAATTTTTGTATCTAATTTTTCTATCATTGTATCTCCTTAGTTCTAACAATTTAACTAATTCTATTTAGAATAGAACTCAACAATCATACGTTCTTCTACAGGTATATCAATATCTTCTCTTGTTGGGAAGTTTGTAACTTTTACCTTTAAGTTTTCTAAATCTGAATCTAACCATGAAACAATTCCGAATGATTGATTTGTTTCTTTTATAGCCTTAAATAATTGGCTTGATCTAGATTTTTCTTTAACTTCGATAACATCTCCTTCATTTACAAGAATTGATGGGATGTCAACACTTTTACCATTTAATAATAAATGTCCGTGTGTTACAACTTGTCTTGCTTCTCTTCTAGTTCTAGCAAGTCCTGATCTAAATGCTATATTGTCAAGTCTTCTTTCACAAAGGATTATTAGGTTTTCACCTGTTTGTCCCTTCATTTTTGAAGCTTTTTCATAATAACTTCTAAATTGTTTTTCACTTACTCCGTAGATGAATTTAGCTTTTTGTTTTTCCCTTTGTTGCATACCATATTCACTGAGTTTTCTTCTTTGATTAGAGTTTGATCTTTTAGATTCTCCTGAATATCCTAAATATGCTGGGCTTATTCCTAAGCTTCTACATCTTTTAAAAATTGGATCTCTGCTTACTGCCATAGTTACTCCTTATTAAACTCTTCTTCTCTTAGGTGGTCTACAACCATTGTGAGGAATTGGTGTTACGTCTTTTATCATTGTTACTTCAAGACCTGCTGCTTGTAAACTTCTGATTGCAGATTCTCTTCCTGAGCCTGGTCCTTTAACAAATACTTCTACACTTTTTAAACCATATTCCATAGCTTTTTTAGCTGCTTCTAATGCTGCTTCTTGTGCTGCAAAAGGAGTAGATTTTCTTGATCCTCTAAAACCTAATTGTCCAGCACTAGCCCATGATAAGGCATTACCTTGTGCATCTGTCAAAGTTACCATTGTATTATTGAATGTTGAATTGATATGAGCTTGTCCTCTTTCGACATTCTTTTTAACTCTTCTTCTACCTCTTTTAGCAGAAGATTTTCTAGTCTTTGCTGCCATATCTCCTCCTAATGTCTTCCTTTTCTAGTTCTTGCGTTATTTTTTGTATTTTGACCTCTTACAGGTAGACCTTTTTTATGTCTAATTCCTCTGTAGCAATTAATTTCTCTAAGGTTTCTAATATTCATTGATACTTCACGTCTTAAATCACCTTCTATTGTGTAATCATCAAGTATCTCACGAATTTTTCCTAGTTCACCTTCTGTAAGGTCTTTCATTTTTGTATCAGGATTAATTCCTGCTTTTTCTAAAATATCTTGTGCTGAAGATTTTCCTATACCATAAATATAAGTTAATCCTATTTCTGCTCTTTTTTCTCTAGGTAAGTCTATACCAGCTATTCTTGGCATCTAATACCTCCTTAACCTTGTCTTTGTTTATGTTTTGGATTTTCGCAAATTACCATAACTTTGCCGTTTCTTTTGATAATTTTGCATTTATCACACATTTTTTTTACTGATGCTCTAACTTTCATTATCGTTCTCTCTTTCTTTATCTTAAGCTTAAAGATTTTAAAATAACAAGAAAAAATCGTAGATTTTTTATTGTTACTTACGTCTCCAAGTAATTCTTCCTTGAGTAAGATCGTATGGAGATAATTCAACTGTTACTGTATCTCCTGGTAATATTCTAATGTAGTTCATTCTTAGTTTACCTGAAATATGTGCTTGTATTTCATGTCCATTTTCTAGTTCTACTTTAAATATTGCATTTGGTAGAGCTTCTTTAACTACTCCTGTTACTTCTATAGCATCTTTTTTTGACATCGATAAAATCTCTCCTTTTCTTTTATTTTTGATCTATTAATGTCTGATTGATTCTTTTTTACAACAAGACATAATCTAGATATCTTTAATGAAAGACTCTATCTTTATCTCGTTTTCGATTTTGTAATTCATTGAAAAATTTAGCATATTTGTTAATATTTTATACTTATCTACCTAAACTTTTTTTGATTTGATCAAAAACTTCATCAGGAGTTTTTGCACCGTCAATAGTAACTAATATACCTTTTTTGTTGTAGTAATCAATCAAAACTGATGTATGTTTGTTGTAAACATCAAGTCTTTCTTTAACTGCAGCTTCTGTGTCATCTTCTCTTTGAATTAATTTTTCACCTGTTTCATCATCAATTCCTTCAACTTTAGGTGGATTGAATTTTATATGATAAACTTTTCCAGTTGACACATTTACTCTTCTTCCAGATATTCTTTCAATAATTACATCTTCAGGTACGTTGATATTTATTACCTTATCAATCTTATTATCTCTTTTTTGCATTCCTTCATCAAGTGCTTCGGCTTGAGTAATATTTCTTGGGAATCCGTCTAATAGAACTGTCTTTCCATCTTCTACTTTATCTAAAGCGTCCCAAACTAAATCTATTGTTAACTCATCTGGAACTAATTGACCTTTATTAATATATTCTTTAGCTTTAGCTCCCAAAGGTGTGTTATTTTTCATATTTGTTCTAAATATGTCACCTGTTGAAATTTGAACTGCATCCAATTCTTTAATTAATCTTTCTGCTTGTGTTCCTTTTCCGGCTCCCGGAGGTCCTAACAATATGATATTCATAATATTACCTGTTTAAAAATCCTTTGTAGTTTTTCATAGTAAGCATAGCTTCTATTTGTTTCACTGTTTCAAGTATTACACCAACAACAATTATTACTGAACTTCCACCAAATGATAAGTTTAGTCCTAAAAATCTTGATGATAGTGCTGGTACTATTGTAAGTAATGCTAACGAAATAGCACCAATAAATGTGATTTTGTTTCCAACTTTTGCTAGATAATCACTAGTAGGTTTTCCTGGTCTTATTCCTGGAACAAAACCACCATTTTGTTGTAGTTGCTTAGCATATTCAACTGTATTAAATTGTATCATGTTGTAGAAGTAAGCAAATACCAATATAAGTACTGCTTGAACAACAAGATAAATTACAAATCCAAATGTTGATTTGCTAAAGAATTGATTCAATCCTCCATTTGCATTTCCCATAAATAATGAAATTGTTGATGGGATAGCTAGTACTGCTGAAGCAAATATTATTGGCATTACACCACTCATATTTACTTTTACAGGAATGTGAGTTGATTGTCCACCATACATTTTTCTTCCAACTACTCTTTTTGCATATTGGACTGGTATTTTTCTTTCACCTTCTGTAATTTTTACAGTAAATACTACTATAAAAATTATTACAAGTGCCATGATTAAGATTGAAAGCCATGAAATTGTATCATAGTGAAGTCCAGTCTTCCATGTTTTAAGGGTTTTAGGTACGTTTGCGATTATACCCATGAAGATTATAATAGATACACCATTTCCAATTCCTTTTTCAGTTATGGTTTCACCCATCCATGTAACAAGCATTGTTCCACCAATAAGTACTACATTCATAACTATTTTTTGGAATGATGTAGCAGATGATAAAGCTGCTCCATATAATCCGTTTGTTATTGCTATAGCTTGAAATATAGCAAGAAATATTGTCATATATCTTGTATATTTTTGTATAGTTTTTCTTCCTGCTTCGCCTTCTTTTGTTAGCTCTTCAAGTCTTGGTATTACAACCGTAAGTAATTGCATAACAATTGATGCTGTAATGTAAGGTTGTACTCCGAGGGCAAATATTGATAAAGTAGAAAGTCCACCACCTGTTAACATATTTAAGTAATCAACTAGTGTTCCTTCCATTCCTTTATATGCCTCAGCTAACTTTTGTGCGTCTATAAATGGAATTGGGATGTTATTTCCTAATCTATAGATTAATAACATCACAAGAGTGAAGTAGAATTTTTTTCTTATTTCTTCTTCACCCCATGCTCTCTTTAGCGTATCTAACATTAGATCACCTCAGCCTTTCCCCCTTGGGCTGTGATTTTTTCTTCTGCAGATTTTGTAAATTTATGAGCTTTTACTGTTAATTTCTTTGTTATTTCGCCGTCACCAAGAATTTTGATACCAGCTTTTGCTTTATTTTTATTTAAAATTTTATTTTCAAATAGTAGTTCAGGTGTAACTTCTGTACCGTCTTCAAATATATCTAAATCACAAACATTAATTGTTTCATATTGTTTTGTATTGATATTTTTGAATCCTCTTTTTGGAAGACGTCTAAATAATGGCATTTGACCACCTTCAAATCCTGGTCTAACTCCTCCACCACTTCTTGAGTTTTGTCCGTCTTGACCACGACCTGCTCTAGTTCCGTTTCCACTTCCTGGACCTCTACCTTTTCTATTTTTTGTTTTTAGCTTTTGGTTAGGTTTTAAATCGTGAAGTTTCATTTTACACCTCCTAGCTTAATTCTTTAACTTCCAACATAAATGGAATTTTATTGATCATTCCTCTTAGTGCAGAATTATCTTCTCTTACTACTGTTTGACCAATCTTTTTAAGACCTAGTGCTTTTGCAGTAGCGATTTGATCATCTTTTCTGCCTATGAAGGATTTTTTTAATTTAATTTCAACTTTTGCCATAGAATTACTCCTTAATAATCGAATTCTTCTATTGATTTACCACGTAATCTTGCAACTTCTTCTACAGTTTTCATTGAAGAGAAAGCTTTTAAGCAAGCATTAATGATATTTTTTGGATTTGATGAGCCTAAGTTTTTAGCTCTTATATCCTTATATCCTGCAAGTTCACATATAGCACGAACTGGACCACCTGCGATGATTCCAGTACCTTCTTTAGCTGGCATCAATAGTACAGATCCTGCACCTTTGTTTGCTAATGTTCTATGAGGAACTGTAGTGTTAACTATAGGAACAGTAATCATATGTTTTTTTCCATCTTCTGTTGCTTTTCTTATAGCTTCTGGAACTTCTGTTGCTTTACCAGTTCCAACACCAACATGTCCGTTTTGATCTCCTACTACCACTAAGGCAGCAAATCTCATGTTACGTCCACCTTTTACAGTTTTCGCAACTCTATTTATACTAACTACTCTATCTTCGAGGTTTAGTTTGTCTACATCTTGTTTTAATAAATACATCTAAATCCTCCCTCGTTAAAACTTAAGACCATTTTCTCTTGCTGCTTCAGCTAGGGCTTTTACTTTTCCGTGATAAAGATATCCGTTTCTATCAAAAACAACCTCTTCGATTCCTTTATCAAGTGCTACTTTTGCTATCATTTCACCAACTTTTGTGGCAGCTTTAATGTTTGCACAATTTTCTAAACCTTCGTTTACATCTTTTTGTAATGTGTTTGCACTTGCAAGTGTTACTTGTGCATCATCATCTATTAATTGTGCATATATATTAGTATTTGATTTGTAGACACTAAGTCTTGGTTTTTGAGCAGTTCCACTGACTTTATTTCTAACTCTATATTTACGAGTTTTTAATTTTTGCTCTTTAGTTTTTTTAGCCATTATTGCCCCCTACTTACCTGTCTTACCAACTTTTCTTCTAATATGTTCGCCTTCATAACGGATTCCTTTACCTTTATATGGTTCAGGTTTTCTCCAGTTTCTGATGTTAGCTGCATATTGTCCAACAAGTTGTTTATTTGTTCCTTTTACGATTATTGTTCTATCGTTTGGAACTTCCACTTCAATACCTTCAGGATCGTCCATTTTAACTTGGTGTGAAAATCCTAGATTCATTACTAGAGTTTTACCTTGTTTTTGTGCTCTATATCCTGTACCTTCTATTTGAAGAGTTTTTTGATATCCTTCTGTTACTCCTATAATCATATTAGCAATTAATGATCTATAGAGACCATGTTCTTGATTTTCTATTTTTGTAGGATTTTCAGAAGCAATAACATTTAACTCATTATCAGCTTGTTCAAGTTTCAAGTTTTTTGATACTAATTGAGAATCTTCACCTTTTGGTCCTTTTACTGTAACCAAATTGTCTTTAACATCAATAGTTACTCCAGAAGGGATTTCAATTGGTTTTTTACCTATTCTTGACATTTATTCCTCCTTACCATACATAACACATAACTTCGCCACCGACATTTAATTCTCTAGCAGCTTTATCTGTTAATAGTCCTTTTGATGTTGAGATTATTGCAATTCCAAGTCCATCAAGTACTTTTGGTACTTCATTAGCTTTTACATAAACTCTTAATCCTGGTTTAGAAATTCTTCTAAGTCCTGTTATAACTTTTTCGCCTTCTTCTGCGTATTTTAAGTCTATTGTAAGAATACCTTGCTTATTGTCTTCTTCTACATCAAATCCTTTGATGTAACCTTCGTCTAAAAGAATTTGAGCAATAGCACGTTTCTCATTAGAAGATGGTAAGCTTACAGATGTATGATTAGCTTTGTTACCATTTCTTATTCTTGTTAGCATATCCGCAATTGGATCTGTCATCATAATTATTTTCCTCCTAACTTACCAGCTTGCTTTTCTTACTCCAGGAATTTCACCTTTGTTTGCGAGCTCTCTAAAGCATACACGGCAAATACCGTATTTTCTTAATACAGAATGTGGTCTTCCACAAATCTTGCATCTTGAATATGCTCTTGTACTGTATTTTGGCTTTCTTTTTTGTTTCGCAATCATTGACTTTCTTGCCATTTTTTGCTCCTTTATTTTCTGTAAGGCATTCCCATTAATGTTAAGAATGCTTTAGCTTCTTCATCAGTTTTTGCTGTTGTTACAAATGTAATATCCATACCATGTAAGAAATCTACATCATCATAGTTGATTTCTGGGAATATTAATTGTTCCTTGATTCCTAGTGAATAATTTCCTCTTCCATCAAATGAATTTGGATTAATTCCTCTAAAGTCTCTAACTCTTGGTAGAGAGATTGAAATTAATTTATCCATGAAATCATACATTTTTTCTCCTCTAAGAGTTACTTTAGTACCGATTGGTTGACCTTCTCTTAGTTTGAAGTTTGATACAGATTTTTTAGCTTTTAATTCAATTGGTTGTTGACCTGTTATAAGTGCAAGTTCATTTTTTGCCTTGTTTAAAATGTTTTTGTTATCTTTTGCTTCACCAAGTCCGATATTTATAACAATTTTTTCAAGTTTTGGTACTTGCATTAAGTTTTCATAACCGAATTGATCCACAAGTCCTTTAACAACTTCTGATTTATATTTTTCTTTTAATCTACTTGTCATAATTACTCCTTTTGGATCTAATCGAATTTTTCATCAGTTTTTTTGCAAACTCTTACTTTTTTTCCATCGATTATTTCAGTTGATGTTCTAACACCTTTTTTCAAGCTTTCTGAGTATAGTAGAACTTTTGATGCTGAGATTTTTCCTTCTCTTTCAAATCTTCCACTTTCTTCACCCATTTGTCTTGCTTTTTGGTGTTTAGTTTGAATGTTTGCACCTTCAACTATTACTCTATTTTCTTTAGGAAATGCTTTAATAACTTCTCCTACATGTCCTTTATATTCACCTGATATTACTTGGACTTTATCGCCTTTTTTAATATGCATTTAATCCTCCTATAATACTTCCGGTGCAAGTGAGATAATTCTCATGAATCCTTCATGACGAAGTTCTCTTGTTACTGGCCCGAATATACGAGTTCCTACAGGTGATTTGTCATCTTTTACTATTACAGCTGCGTTATCATCAAATTTAATATATGATCCATCGCTTCTTTTAACTCCTCTTGAAGTTCTAACTATAACAGCTTTAACAACCTCACCTTTTTTTACCGCTCCACCGGGTGTTGCACTTTTAACTGAACAAGTAACTACATCACCAATGTTTGCGTATCTTCTTCCGGCTCCTCCAAGAACTTTGATAACTGAAAGTTCTCTTGCTCCGGAGTTATCTGCTACTCTCATACGAGATTCTTGTTGTATCATAATAATCTCCTTTACCTAATTAAGCACGAACTGCAGTCTCGTTAATTTTAACTAGTCTCCATCTTTTTGTCTTAGATAATGGTCTAGTTTCCATTATTGTTACTGTATCGCCAACTCTCGCTTCATTGTTCTCATCGTGAGCTTTATATTTCTTACTTACATTTAATCTTTTTTTGTATACAGGGTGTTGGATTTTTGTTTCTACTTTTACAGTAATTGTTTTATCCATTTTATCTGATACAACTATTCCTTGAACGGATCTTCTACTATTTCTTTCCATCAAGTTAAGCCTCCTTATTTATATTGAGCTTTCTCTCTGTTTGGATTGTTTTTACTCTAGCTATATCTTGTTTAACATTTCCAATAGCAGCTGGGTTTTCAAGTTGACCTGTAGCCAATTGGAAACGAAGATTAAATAATTCAGATTGTAAATCGAAAAGTTTTTTATTTAATTCGCTTTCACTTAATTTTCTGATTTCTACTGCTTTCATTAAGCTTCCTCCACTTCTTTGACTTCAAGTCTTTTAACAAATTTTGTTTTGATTGGAAGTTTTTGTGCAGCAAGTCTCATAGCTTCTCTAGCTACTTCTTCACTAACACCACTCATTTCAAACAAAACTCTACCTGGTTTTACTACTGCTACCCAATATTCTGGAGCACCTTTACCAGATCCCATTCTTACTTCTGCTGGCTTCTTTGATACTGGTTTGTCTGGAAATACTTTAATCCAAATATTTCCGCCTCTTTTTATATATCTTGTCATAGCACGTCTTGCAGCCTCGATTTGGTTAGCTGTTAACCATGTGCTACCTAGTGCTTGTAATCCGTATTCACCATAAGCAAGTGTATTACCTTTTTGGGCTTTACCTTTCATTCTTCCTCTATGTTGTCTACGATATTTTACTCTTTTAGGCATTAACATAATCTTGTTTCCTCCTTGAGATAATAATATTATCTATCGTTGTTTCTTCTATTTGGACGTCTTTTCTTGTTTCTTCTGTTTTGTCTTGGTTGTTTAATGTCTGGAATTCTTTTTGCTTTTTCTCCAGGAAGAACTTCTCCTCTGTTTATCCAAACTTTACATCCGATTTTACCGTATTGGGTATCAGCTTCTGCAAAACCATAATCAACATCTGCTCTTAGTGTTTGAAGTGGAACTTTACCTTCATTGTATCCTTCGCTTCTTGCCATATCAGCACCACCAAGTCTACCAGATACTTGAGTTTTGATTCCTACAGCTCCAGCTCTCATTGTTCTTTGAACTGCTTGTTTCATAGCACGTCTAAATGTGATACGATTTTCAAGTTGTGCTGCAATATTTTCAGCTACTAATTGAGCATCAACGTCTTGATTTTTGATTTCTTCAACGTTAATTATTACTCTTTTGCCAGGAGCAATTTTTTCAACTTTTTTCTTTAATTCTTCTACTCCTGCTCCGCCTTTACCGATTACCATTCCTGGTTTTCCAGTATAAACTGAAATTTTGATGTTATTTACTGCTCTTTCAATTTCTATATCAGAAATTCCTGCATCGTAAACTTCTTTTTTAACTAATTCTCTTATCTTATGATCTTCTACTAAAAGTTCAGAAAAGTCTTTTTTATTTGCATACCATTTAGAGTCCCATTCTTTAATTACGCCAACTCTAAAGCCTTTAGGATTTACTTTTTGACCCATTATTATGCCTCCTCTACTTCGTCTTCTGTAAGAACTACACCTATGTGAGATGATCTCTTAAGGATTGGATAAGCAGCACCCTTAGCCTTAGGTCTCCATCTTTTCATAGTTGGAGCGTCGTTTGCGAAGGCTTTTTTAACAATAAGATTTTCTCTAGATAATCCATTATTGTTTTCTGCATTTGCTATTGCACTTTTAAGTACGTCTGAAAGTAGTCTAGCACCTTTTTTATTAGTAAATCTTAAAATATTAAGTGCTTCATCTACTTGTTTACCTCTAATTTCTCTACATATATAATTAACTTTAAGAGGAGATATTCTTACATATTTAGCTGTTGCTTTAACTTCCATTTATACTCTCCTATCTTAATTTTGATTTTAATTCAGTCGCTTTTTTAGCATGGCCTTTGAAAGTTCTTGTTGGAACGAACTCTCCAAGTTTATGTCCAACCATATCTTCTGTTATATATATTGGAACATGTTTTCTACCATCGTGAACTGCTATAGTATGTTCTACAAATTCAGGAAATATTGTAGAACGTCTTGACCAAGTTTTAACTACCTTTTTGTCATTTTTTTCATTTAATGCTTCAATTTTTTTCATTAAATGTTCATCGACAAAAGGTCCTTTTTTTAGTGATCTAGCCATTAAATCCCCCTATTTTTCGTTTCTTCTTCTTACAATATATTTAGAAGATTTATTTTTCTTCTTTCTTGTTTTAAGACCAAGTGCTGGTTTACCCCATGGTGTTGATGGTGCTGGTCTACCTACTGGTGTTCTTCCTTCACCACCACCGTGTGGATGGTCTACTGGGTTCATTGCTGATCCTCTTACATGTGGTCTTTGACCCATATATCTAGTTTTACCAGCTTTACCAACTCTTACTAATTCGTGTTCAAAGTTTCCAACCATACCGATTGTAGCTTTACAATCATTGTGGATTAATCTTGTTTCACCACTTGGTAATTTTACTGTTGCAAATCTTCCTTCTTTAGCCATAAGTTGAGCAGAAACTCCTGCACTTCTTACAAGGATTGCTCCTCTTCCTGCTTTAAGTTCGATATTGTGAATTTGTGTACCAACTGGAATATCTTTTAATTCAAGTGCATTACCTGGTTTAATATCAGCTTCTTTTCCACTTTCAACTACATCTCCAACTTTAAGATTTCTTGGAGCAAGTATATATCTTTTTTCTCCATCAGCATAAGCTAAAAGAGCAATATTTGCAGATCTGTTTGGATCATATTCAATAGCTTTTACTCTTGCTGGTATATTATCTTTGTTTCTTTTGAAATCAATGATTCTATATTTTCTTTTAGCTCCACCACCTCTATGGCGAACTGTTATTCTACCAGTATTGTTTCTTCCACCTGATTTTCTTAAATCAGTTAATAAAGATTTTTCTGGTGCTTTTTTTGTGATTTCACTATATGTCATAACAGACATATTTCTGTGTCCGTTTGATGTTGGTTTTAATTTTCTTATAGGCATTTAAATCCTCCCTACATTCCGTCGAAGTATTCAATTGCTTCAGAATCTTCAGTTAATGTAACGTAAGCTTTTTTCCAATCAGCTTTTTTACCATAACCGTATCTAGTTCTAACTTTTTTACCAGTAAAGTTTAAAGTTCTAACTTTTTTTACCTTTACTCCTTCAAAGATAGTTTCGATTGCATGTTTGATTTCTGCTTTGTTAGCATTTTTGTCTACTTCAAAAGTGTATTTATTATCTTCAATTAATTCCATACTTTTTTCAGTAATTATTGGTCTTTTTACTATTTCGTAAGGTGATTTCATTATATAAATACCTCCTCAAGTTTTGCAATTGCATCTTTTGTTATAACAAGCTTATCATGTCTTAAAAGATCATATACATTGATTAAGTTAGCTTTTTCTACATTGCAGCCTTCAATGTTTCTAAATGATCTATAAACTTTATCATCATTTTCAGCAATTACTACATATGCTTTATTGTCTGCATTAATATTATTTAAGATTTCATTTGCTTCTTTAGTTTTGTATGAATCAAGTTTTAATTCATCAAGAACAACTAATTCATTGTCAATAACTTTTGAAGTTAAAACTGAGTAAAGAGCTTTTCTTCTCATTTTTTTAGGAATCTTATAGCTATAGTCTCTTGGCTTTGGTGCAAATACGATTCCACCACCTGTATAGTGAGGTGCTCTTATAGATCCTTGTCTAGCTCTACCAGTTCCTTTTTGTCTAAATGGCTTTCTTCCACCACCTCTTACTTCTGCACGAGTCTTAGCGGATTGTGTGCCTTGTCTTTTATTAGCTAGTTGGCTTTTTACTGCATCATAAACAGCTGTTTCAGCAATATCTGCTGCAAAAAGAGTTTCGTTTAACTCGATTTCACCAACATTTTCTCCCTTAATATTTAAAACTTCTACTTTAGGCATTTATTCCTCCTTATTATAGGCTCTTTGTCGCTTGTTTTACTTGAACAAGTCCACCTTTTGGTCCTGGAACTGCGCCTTTAACTAGGATGTAGCTGTCTTCTGTATTAACTTTAACAACTTTTAGGTTTTGAACTGTTACACGTTCATTACCCATTTTTCCAGAGCCTTTTCTACCTTTGAACACTCTAGCTGGATCAGAACCTGCTGCTCTTGCACCTGCTACTCTGTGTGATTTAGAACCGTGGCTTGCTGGTCCTCTTCCATAGTTCCATCTTTTGATAGCACCTTGTGTTCCCTTACCTTTTGAAGTAGCAACTATATCTACTAATTCGCCTTCTTCAAATTGATCAACACTAAGTGTATCTCCAGGATTTAATTCAGATTTTTCTGAAAGTCTAACTTCTTTTAAATATCTTTTGTAAGATGCGTTAGCCTTATCAAAGTGTCCTTTAATAGGTTTTTTAACATTCTTTTCTTTTTTGTCATGATATCCAACTTGGATTGAATTGTAACCGTCAACTTCTTCTGATTTAACTTGAACTATTACATTTTCATCAGCTTTAAGTACAGTTACTGGTGTAACAACACCATCTTCATCAATGACTTGAGTCATGCCTACTTTTGTTGTAAATATACTCTTCATTTGAGTACCTCCTTAATTACAGCGGATTGATCCAAAATTATTCGGAAAATCTTCAATCATTCTAATTACAGTTTTATTTCTATATCAACACCAGCCGGTAAGTTTAGTTTCTTTAATGAATCTAAAGTTTTTGCATTTGGTCCAATGATGTCGATTAATCTTTTGTGAGTTCTTTGTTCAAACTGTTCTCTTGAGTCTTTGTATTTGTGAACCGCACGAAGTATTGTTATAACTTCTTTTTCTGTTGGTAATGGAATTGGTCCACTTACTTTTGCTCCTGATCTTTTTACCGCTTCAACAATTTTTTCTGCAGAGCTATCAATTATTTCATGATCATATGCTCTTAGTCTAATTCTTATCTTTTGATTAGCCATTTTTCCTCCTTTTGATGTGCCACCCTACCGGGCGTTTAATTATATTTGGAAAGCACTAGAGATTGTTCTCTAGCTTGCTTGGTGGAAATTACCTTCCACATCTGGCTTAAGTGTGAAAGCAACCTCCCACTTCATAGCACTTAAATATAATACAACAATTAATAAGAAAAATCAAGTTATTTTCATATTTTTTTATATGTTTTTTTATTTTCCTTTTTATCATTGTATTAATCTTTTCTATTATATATATCAGCTCTTAAAATTGCAAATTTTTTTTATTCTTTTAATGTTTATTTTTTGATTAAAATTTAGTCAATAAAAAAAGAGTCGTATTACGGCTCTCATTTTATTATTTTTCTTTCTTCTTTATTAATGCTGTTGCAAATGTGCTCATTAAACCAATTAACATTGGTGCTAATGATGATTCAACACCTGTATTTGGATTTTCATTTGAAACTTTATTAACTTTTTTAGCCAATCTTTCTTGACTTGCTTTTTCCCAAACTGCTTCTAGCTTAGTTTTTCCATCTAGTTTTATTTTATCTCCTGGATAATAAATTTTATTTCCATATCTCCAATATAAGAAATTATATCCTTTTTTTCTAGGTGTTTTTAGTGTTATATAATTAGATTCTTTTTCTTTAAATTTATCTAATTTTTCTTTAGCATCTTTATAATTTTCTAAAGCTATAGCATATTTTGCTTTTGCATCTTCAAGTTGTTTAGATATTGAATTAGATCTTTCTTTTGCATCTTCTAAATCTTTTTCAATATTTTCT
>URRX01000008.1 GCA_900550345.1 uncultured Anaerococcus sp.
GACACAAATATAAATTTATGCCTGATGTTTAGTCCAACTTTTTGGGGTCACCTCATCAAGATGGGATTTTTATTTTACATCTTATCTTCAACTGATTTTATTTTTTGGTCAAGGCTTGCTTTTTTATCTCGTCTGTCGTCTATTTTTATTACTGAATAAACCCTATCAGCTCCATTTTTAAAAACTGATTCTTGACAAGCTCTTATTGCTTCAAAAGCTTTATCTATATCTCCATGAATTACTGTTCCCATTGGATTTAATCTTACTTCCAAATCTTCATATTCTTTTAAAACTTTTTCGCATCCTGCTACATATTTTGAAACTGAGGTTTCTTTTGTTCCTATTGGTACTACTGTTAATTCTATTACTGCCATAATATCCTCCTAATATTTTTTATTGTAAAAATCTTCAAATATTTTTATAGCTTCTATGTGATCATCTACTCCGCCAAGCTCTCTTATTGAGTGCATGGCAAGAATTGGTGTGCCGACATCTATTGATTTTATTCCGGATTTTGCAGAAACTATTGGACCAATTGTAGATCCACCGACCTTATCTGATCTGTTGTGAAAAGTTTGAACTTTTGCTCCAACATTTTTTGCGTGTCTTAAAAATCTTGCCCTAGTTTCTACATTTGTTGTATAAGCACCATTAGAAGCTACCTTTATTCCTATACCCAAATTTATTCTTGTATTATTTGTAGAATCGAATAAATTACTATAATTTGGATGAATTGAATGGGAAAGGTCTGCTGAAATTAAATATGAATTTGAAAGGGCAATAAAATAGTCTTCCCTGTCATAACCCAAATTCATTACAATTCTTTCCATAATTTCATCCAAAAATGGTGAGCTTGCTCCTGTCCTTGTGCCTGATCCAATTTCTTCGTTATCATTTAATACGCACATATTAAATTTTTTATTTTCACTATTAATTAAAGCTGTTAGTGATTGGTGGACACTTGCAAGATTATCAAGTCTTCCAATGTGAATAAATTCATCGTCACTTCCCATAATAGAGCCTTTTTGCCTATCATAAAGTGCTAAATCAAAATCTATTATTTTTTCTTCATCTACTCCAATTTCTTTTGCCAATAATTTTTGCAAAAATCCTTCTTTTTTAAAATCATCTTCGATAGTTTTTATAATTGGAGAAAGTTCATCTTGCATATTATATTTGTATCCTGAATTTAAATCCCTATTTATATGGATTGCACAATTTACAATTGTCAAAAGATCTTTATCAATTTTAACAAGTTTTGATTTAAATTTATTATTTTCTTCAAAAACAACTTTTCCTGCCAAAGACAAATCTCTATCAAACCAAGAGGAAACAATCATTCCCCCATATCCTTCAACATTAAATTTCAAAAATCCATTTGAAGTCATTTCAGGCTTTGATTTTATTTTGAAAGTTGGAGAATCTGTATGAGATCCAATTATATCAAACCCCTTTCTTGGATCATCTCCCACGCTAAAAGCAATTAGTGCCGTATCATCACGACTTACAAAATATTTCCCGCCTTTTTGAAGCTTCCACTTTTCATTTTCTTTTAATTCTTTAAAACCATTTTTTTCTAAAATTTCAATAGAATTTTGGACCGCAAAATAATTTATCGGACTTTTGTCAATAAATTCTATTAAATCATTGATAATTTCATTTCTATTCATATAATATATATTACCCTTAAAGGATTTTAATAAAAGCGAATTTTGACTTTTAGGAGAAATTTGTCTTATAATAATAAAAAGAGCACGGAGGTAAATATTTATAATGAAGAAATTACAAGAAGTAATATTAACCCAAGGTACAGTCCTTGGTAAAGATATTTTAAAGGTGGATTCATTTTTAAACCATCAAATAAAACCAAAATTGATTAAGGAGATGGGTGAAGAATTTGCTGAACATTTTAAAGATAAAAATATAAATAAAATTTTAACAGTAGAGTCATCAGGAATTGCCCCAGCAGTAATAACAGGCCTTGTACTTGATTGTGATGTAGTTTTTGCAAGAAAACAAAAATCTCTTACAACAGATGATAATACATATTCTTCAACTTGCTATTCTTATACAAAAGAGGAAATGAAAAGACTTATAGTAAGTAAAGACTTTTTAAATGAAGATGATAATGTCTTATTGATAGATGACTTTTTGGCAAATGGCCAAGCTGCAAAGGCTATGGTTGCAATTTGTAAGCAAGCAGGAGCAAAGGTTGCAGGAGTTGGTATAGTTATAGAAAAATCATACCAAGACGGAAGAAAGCTTCTAGATGACATGGGCATAGATGTTTACTCTCTAGCAAGAATTTCCCACATGGATGGAAAAGATATAGAATTTATTGATTAATATAAGATGGCTTTTGCCATCTTTTATTTTTTTACAAAAAAAGATTTCACCTTATTTTAGTGAAATCTTTTTATTTTATGAATTTATAATTACATCTACTTGTTCAAGTAGAACATTTTTATTGTGGCCTGTATTTGATGAATAAGCAAATATCAAGCCTTCATCGTCAATATTTAATGTGTTCATTATTTCTTTTATGTGTTTTTTTAAGTGTGTTTTAGGTATTTTGTCGTATTTGGTTGCTATTACAAATCCTGTAAAGCCAGAATCTATTATCCAATCATACATTTCTTTATCTTGTTTGGTTGGGGCATGTCTTATATCAACTAAGAGAAAAACTTCCTTTAAATTTTCCCTATTATATAAATATTCGTGGATCAAATTATTCCATTTTTCCTTTTCTTTTTTTGAAACTTTAGCATAACCGTAACCTGGTAGGTCTACTAGTCTAAATCTATCATTTATCTTATAAAAATTTATGGTTTTTGTTTTTCCAGGCTTTGATGAAGTTTTAGCTAGATTTTTTTTACCCAAAAAGGAATTTATGAAGGAAGATTTTCCTACATTAGACCTTCCTGCAAAGGCAATTTCTTCAAAATTATCATTTGGAAATTGAGACTTAAAACCTGCAACTTGATCTAAATTTATTTTATTTATTTTCATATTAAAGCTTCCTTTAAAACTTCTCCAACATAAGAAACTTTTATAAAGTTAATTTTATCTCTTATTTCTTTGTCGACATCTTTAATATCTCTTTCATTTTCTTTTGGAATAATTACATTTTTTATATCATAAGCGTAAGCTGCAAGGGCTTTTTCTTTAAGCCCACCAATTGGCAAAACTTCTCCAGTAATTGTAACTTCTCCAGTCATTGCAAGATCTGATCTTATTTTTTTTCCTGTAAGAGCAGATGCAATTGCAGTTGTCATGGTAATTCCTGCTGAAGGACCATCTTTTGGAGTTGCTCCTTCCGGAACGTGAACATGAATATCTTTATTTTTATAAAAATCAGGATCAATTTCTAATTCTTTTGCATGTTTTCTTAAATATGAAATTGCAGCTTGGGCTGATTCTTTCATTACATCTCCAAGACTTCCTGTAAATAAATTTGCCCCTTTTCCTTCCATGGCATTTACTTCTATATTTAAAATTGTTCCGCCAACTTGAGTCCAAGCAAGTCCATTTGCAATTCCAACCTTATCTTCTTTGAGCCTTTGATCATCAAAAAATCTTTCTTTTCCAAGATATTTTTCATAATTTCTCATAGAAACATTGACCTTATCTTTTCCTTCAAGAATCTCTTTTACAGCTCGTCTTGCAATTTTTGCAATATTTCTTTCAAGAGACCTAACTCCCGCTTCTCTTGTATAAGATTTAATAATTTTTTCAATTACTGGATCTGAAATTTTTAGATCATCTTCTTCAAGTCCATTATTTTCCATTTCTTTTCTTATCAAATATCTTTTGGCAATTTCTTCCTTTTCCCTTTGAGTGTAGCCAGAAATTTGTATAATTTCAAGCCTATCAAAAAGTGCTGGAGGAATATTTGAAATATCATTTGCAGTTGTTATAAAAAATACTTCTGATAAATCAAATCCTATATCAAGATAACGATCAATAAATTTATCATTTTGCTCAGGATCTAGGACTTCTAGTAGGGCTGATGAAGGATCTCCCCTAAAATCTGAACCTAATTTATCAATTTCATCTAGCAAAAATACAGGATTTTTTACCTTTATCCTTGATAAATTTGACATAATCCTTCCAGCCATAGCCCCAACATATGTTCTTCTATGTCCTCTAATTTCTGATTCGTCTGTTACTCCACCAAGACGCATTGAAATAAATTTACGATTTAAGGCACGAGCTATTGATTTAGCAATAGAAGTTTTTCCAACTCCCGGAGGGCCCGCAAGACAAATTACTGCTGCTTGATTATCACCTTTTTTCTTTCTAACAGCAATTGATTCTAAAATTCTTTCTTTAACTTCCATAAGACCATAATGGTCTTCATTCAAAACTTTTTTTGCATGGATAATATCAAGATTATCCTTTGATTTTTTGGACCAAGGAAGTCCCAAAACAAAATCAAGATAGGAAGTTATAACCCCATAGTCAGGACTCATTTCTGGAATCATTTCAAGTCTATCTACACTTTTTAGTAAACTTTCCTTATCTTCCTTGTTTATTTTTAATTTTTTAATTTTTTTTCTAAAAGAATCAGCTTCATTTAAATCTTTTCCTGTAAGATCATTTAATTCATCTTTTACGGCATTTAATTTTTCTCTTAGATAGTACTCTTTTTGTCCCTTATTAATATTTTCTTGAACCTTAGCGTCAATTTTTTTTGATAAATCCTTTAATTCAATTTCTTTTTGAATTAATTTATGAAGATTTATCAATTTTTCTTCTATATTAAATTCTTTTAAAATAGAATAATTTTCTTTAGGGCTTAGTGGTAAATAATAAGTTATTAGATTTGCTAATTTGTCAATATTGTCAATTTCGACTAAAGAAAAGGCAATTTCTGGTGGAATTGTATTATCTATAGAAACATATGACCTGAAATCTTCTATTAACATTTTCTTTAAGGCATCAATATTTTCATTACTTTCAAAACCTTCCTCATCGAAAATAAATTCTTTTACTTCTGCCTTAAAAAATCCATCTTCAATTTTTACATCCAAAACTTCCCCAACACATTTTGCCTCAATCAATACTCTTAATTCTCCGTTTTGTAGATTAAAAGTTTGTTTTATTTTGGCAACTGTTCCGTAGTCATATATATCTTCTTTTTTAGGATTATCTTCCAAAATATCTTTTTGATTTACCAAAAAAATTTCAGATTCATTTAATAAAGCATCTTCCACAGCTTTTTTAGAAACTGATCTTTGGCAATCAAAATGAACTACAGTATCAGGAAAAGCCCAAAGTCCTCTAACTGGAACCATTGGATATTCTTTTTTATCTGTTTTATAGATAAAGTTCATTTTTTCTCCTTGTGTTATAAAAAGGGAGCCCTAAGTCTCCCTTTCTTATTTGTATATTAATTTTTTCTTATCTTTTATAGAGCCTTTTGATACAATAACTTCTTTGATATGATCTTTTGATGGAATTTCATACATTACATCTAAAAGTAAATCTTCAAGGATTGTTCTAAGACCTCTAGCTCCTGTTTCTTGCTTGAAAGCTTTTTGAGCAATTTCTCTTACAGCTTCATCCTCAAAAGTTAATTTTACTCCATCAAGTTCAAATAATTTTTGATATTGTTTTAATAAAGAATTTTTTGGCTCTTGTAAAATTTTTACAAGACTATCTACATCCAAATCTTCAAGTGAAACAACTATTGGAACTCTACCAATAAACTCTGGAATTAATCCAAATTTTAAAAGATCTTCTGTTGATACATCTTTTAAAGAAATTTCTTTATTTTCCATATCATCTGATCCAAAACCAATTGATTTTTTGTTGGTTCTTTGTTTGATTATGTCTTTTATTCCATCAAAAGCTCCACCAACTATAAATAAAATATTTGTAGTGTCAACTTGTATATATTCTTGGCTTGGGTGTTTTCTTCCACCTTGTGGAGGAACATTTGCAACTGTTCCTTCAATAAGTTTTAAAAGTGCTTGTTGTACTCCTTCTCCACTTACATCACGAGTTATAGAAGGATTTTCACTTTTTCTAGTTATTTTATCAATTTCATCTATATAAATTATTCCTGTTTGGGCAAGTTCTATATCATAATCTGCAGCTTGTACCAATTTCAAAATGATATTTTCAACATCTTCTCCAACATAGCCTGCCTCAGTCAAACTTGTTGCATCTGCAATCGCAAATGGTACATTTAATTTTTTGGCTAAAGTTTGGGCTAGAAGAGTTTTTCCAGATCCAGTTGGTCCAAGCATCAAAATATTTGATTTTTGAAGCTCAACTTCATCATCGTTATCATAATTTGAATTTATTCTTTTGTAATGGTTATAAACTGATACTGATAGAGTTTTTTTTGCCATTTCTTGTTGGATAACATATCTATCAAGATACTCTTTTATTTCACTAGGTGTGGCAAGATCTATATCAACATTTTTATTTTCAGTTAAATTTTCCCTATCAATAATAGACGCACATAAATCTATACATTCATTACAAATAAATGCATCAGGTCCTGCTATAAGTCTATCAACTTCGTTAGCACTTTTCCCACAAAAGGAACATCTATTTTCTTCAAATTCCATTTTACTCATATTTTTACTCAATTACCTTATCTATTAAGCCATATTCTTTTGCTTCATAAGCATCCATTGAAAAATCTCTATCTGTATCTTTTTGGATTTTTTCAATAGATTGTCCTGTATTATCTGACAAAATTTTATTTAATCTTTTTTTAATTTTTAAAATTTGTTCAGCTTGAATTTGAATATCGCTAGCTTGTCCTTGAGCTCCACCTGATGGTTGGTGAATTAGGATGTTTGAATTAGGAAGAGAAAATCTCTTTCCCTTTGCCCCAGATGAAAGCAAAACTGCCCCCATTGATGCAGCCTGTCCTATACAAATTGTAGATACATCTGGTTTTATATAATTCATTGTGTCATAAATTGCAAGTCCAGCTGTAACTACTCCACCTGGTGAATTTATATAAAATTGGATATCCTTATTAGGATCTTGGCTTTCCAAAAATAAAAGTTGAGCAATAATAATATCACTTACTCCATCTTCTACAGGACCTGTTAGAAATATAATCCTGTCTTTTAATAATCTTGAGTAAATGTCGTAAGCACGTTCGCCTTTATTTGTTTGTTCTATAACTGTAGGAACTAAAAAGTTTTTTGCGTTCATAAAATCTCCTTATCTTTTTGGAGTTTATGATTATTACTAATCTTCTTTTTCTTCTTTAGTTTCTTCTGATTCTTTTTTAGCAGGAACTAATTTTACATTTTTTTCTAGAAGTTCTACAGCCTTTCTTCTTTTAACATTTTCAATAACTGTATCTCTAGAAACATTCTTTTCGAAGATTTCTTTGAATTTTTCGTAATCATCTACTCCATATTGTTTTGCAGCATCTTTAATTTCTGCTTCAACTTCTTCATCTGTTACTTCTACATTTTCTTTCAAAGCAACTTCATCCATTACAAGATTTGCTTTTACTTTGTCTTCTGCAACAGCTCTATATTGATCTCTAATGGCAGACATATCCATTTTTGTCATTTCTATATATTGTTGTAGAGAAATTCCCATTTGACGTAATCTTTGATCAAGATTTTGCATTTCTAAATCAATTTCTCTATTTACTAATGCATCTGGTGCGCTTACTTCAGATTTATCAACTAAAGCTTTTATTGCTTCATTTTGAATTTGAGTTTTTACATATTTTTCCTTATCTTCTTTAAGGTTTTTCTTTGTATCTTCTTTCAATTCTTCTAAGGTTTCAAATTCTGAAATATCTTTTGCAAATTCGTCATCGATTTCTGGAAGTTCTTTTCTTGAAATTGAATTTATTTCTACTTCAAATTTTGCATCTTTTCCTTGGAATTCTTTAGCTTGATAATCTTCAGGGAAAGTTACATTTACATCAAATTTATCTCCAACTTTGTGGCCTTCAACTTGTTTTTCAAAATCACCTACAAATGATTTTGATCCTAGAACTAAATCATAATTTTCAGCTTTTCCACCTTCAAATCTTTCCCCATCAAGGAAACCGTCAAAGTCGATATTTACTGTATCTCCATCTTTAGCTTCACCATCTTCTACAGGAATTATTCTTGCATTTTCTTCTTGTTGGTGTTTAAGTTCATGTTCTACATCTTCATCTGTAACTTCTGTTGGAATTTCTGTAACTTCAAGCTCAGAATAATCTCCAAGAGTTGGATGAGGTTTTGTTTCAACTTCAACTTTAAATACTACGTCTTTTCCTTTTTCTATATCATCAAAATCAACTGATGGTTGGTCGATTACTTCAAGATTTAATTCATCAATTGCTTTATTATAAGGTTCTGGGAAAACTTCTTGAATTGCTTCATCGTAGAATACTTCTACTCCGTACATTTTTTCAATTACTCTTTTTGGAACTTTTCCTTTTCTAAATCCATCTACTCTATATTTAGATTTATTTTTTTTGTATACATTATCAACTGCTTTTTGAAAATCTTCAGCAGCTACTGTAAGATCAAATTTTGCTATATTATTTTCATGTGATTTTAATTCTGTCATCTTTTCCTCCTAAAACACTACATACTCATTAGTTTAATATACTACTTGTACTAATTTCTATCAAGATTAATATATTTATTTTTTATATATTTGATGATTTCACTTTTTTTATTTATTAATTTTTCATCCATTACCAATGAATAAATTTCCTGTAATATCATACCCAGTTCTTTTCCTTCTTCAAAACCTAATTCTATTAAATCTTTTCCAGAAAAATCTATCTGATCTTCCTTGCTTGGAACATCAGAATTTAAAATTTCCTCTAGAAATTCTTTTGCCAAAATAATATTTTCTGTATTGTCATGGACTGTTGCTAAAACATCTGCTTTTTGGAGGTCAAAAAGATCATAAATATTTTCTTCTCCAACTTTTCTAAGAAGTTTTCTTACAGATTTTTTTGTATAGGTGTTGGTATTATCCATATGTCTTCTAACCAAAATTGCAGTATTTTCAATAAATTTTTTTGGATATTTTAAAATTTTTAGTCTTTTTCTAATTATTTTTTCAGAAATTTCTTGGTGGCCAAAAAATCTCCCCTCTCCATTTTTATCTATAAAGAATGTATCAATTTTTCCTGTATCATGAAATAAGGCTGCCATTCTAGTTTTTAGATTTTTGGGAGAGATATCCAAAACCTTCATAGAATGTTCAAATAAATCTAGATTGTGGTGAGATGAATGTTGGTCAAAGCCAATCATGCTTTTTACTTCTGGGAAAATATATTCTAAAATATTAAGATCATCCAAAAGTCTAATCCCTCTTGAAGGATTATCTGCTAATAAAATTTTATCAACTTCATCCTTAATTCTTTCGTTTGAAATATCTTCTATATGACTTGCCATTTGACTTATAGCTTTTTTTAATTCACTTTCAATTTCAAAATCTAGGATTGTTGCAAATCTTACTGCTCTAATTGCTCTTAAATAATCTTCCCTAATTCTTTCATAGGGATTTCCTACAGCCCTAATTAATTTATTTTGTAGGTCTTTTTTCCCACCAAATAAATCAATTAACTTACCATTTCTTTGGGCCATAGCATTTATCGTAAAATCTCTTCTTTTTAAATCTTCTTCTATTGAGTCTGAAAAGGAAATTTTTTCTGGATGTCTTCTATCTTTATAGGTTGATTCGCTTCTAAAGCTTGTAATTTCAAATTCTTCCGACTTATATATAACTTTAATCGTTCCAAATTTTTTCCCAATATCAATTAATTTTAAATCAGAAAAAATCCTCATTATATCATTTGGTCTTGCCCTTGTTGTAAGATCAATATCATGAATATTTTTTCCGAGTAACTTATCCCTTACTGCTCCACCAACAAGATAAGTTTCAAATCCCTCATTTTCTAACCTTTTAGATAAATATTTATAAGACATTATTTCTTTCCTATTTTTACATAAACATTAACAAAATAATCCCCGTCATTAATTTCTACAGCTTCTGGTACGAATAATTCCACACTTTTCTCAAATTCATTATTTTTTAAATTTGTTAGATCAATTTTTTCTGTCTTAATCTTATCAATTTTATCTAAAATGCTCTTTTCACCCTTTATTACAACCTTATTAGGAGAAGATTTCTTTTCTATAACTTCCATATTTTTTGGAAGAGACTCTTCATAGTCTAATTCTATTTCAACTTCTTTACTTTCTAATACATCAAAAGAAATTGAAACATCATTTTGAGATAAATCCACATTTTCAACAGTTTTTCCACTCTTATCAACAGGTCTTGCTTCTATATCATGAATTTTACCATCCAAATATTCATCTTTGCCGATATTTAAAATAATTTTATCAACCTTATCAATATTTTTTCTAAGACCAGAAACTGTGATTTTTTTTGTAGATTGCTCACTCACATTTATTAACTTAGATTCCTTTAACTTATCAGGAATTTTAATTTCAACGGGAAGATCTTTTTTTACAATTTTTTCAATCTTAAAATTAACATTTGATGGATTTGTGCTTTCAACCTTTATTCCTGAAGGTCCATCAACTTTAATATTTAATGTTTTAATTCCTTCGCTTGGAGTTCCCAAGTCTACACTTGCAACCAAATCATCAGAAGATAAAGATGCAAGATCAGATCTAGAACCTTCAACTTTTACATTTACGCTTGAAATTTCATCTTTTCCTACTAAGGCATAGCCTTCTTTTTGCATTACTTCTTGATTTTTTATAGTTAAAGGTACTCCTCTTACAGTTTTTGACAAAGAAGGATTGGTTGAAGTCATAACAAAAGCCCACATTATGACAGCCACAAGAACTGATAATGCTATTAATTTTCTATCATTTTTGTTGTTCATTATCATCCCTCCTTTTTATATTCAACTTATTTTCATCGTATCTTAATTCTTTGACTAACCTATCTTTAAGAGATTGCTCATCAAAATATCTATTTATATTTCCATTGCTTACAAGAGAAATTGTTCCAGTCTCCTCACTAACTACAACAACAAGGCAATCACTTTTTTCACTAATTCCAATCGCTGCCCTATGACGAGTACCAAGTTCTTTTGACAAGGTATTGTTAGTTGTCAATGGCAAATAGCAAGCTGCAGCTTCTATTAAATCATTTCTAATAATAACAGCGCCATCGTGAAGAGGTGTATTTGGAATAAAAATATTAATTAAAAGCTCGCTTGATATTTCTGATCTTAAACTAGTACCACTTTCAATAATATCATTAAGACCAACTTCCCTTTCAATTACAACCAAGGCACCAATTTTTTGTCTTGATAAAGAACTCATAGCAGAGACAATCTCATCGATAGACTTCTCATTTTTATTATAAGAATCATTCACAAAAAAACTTCTCCCCCTACCAATCCTTTCAAGAGCAGATCTCAACTCAGGTTGAAAAACTACAATAATAAATACCAAAGACACAGTAAAAAATTGATTCATTAGCCATGAAACAGTATTCAAATTAAAAATATCTGAAATAGATGCAAAAAATAAAACAAAAATAAAACCCTTCATAACTTGCTCTGCCCTAGTATTTCTAAGAAGCTTCAATAATTTATAAGCAATAAAGGCAATCAGAGCTATATCAATTATATCTGTAATCCTAATCAAAGATAAATAAGCTATAAAATTATCTAAATATGACATGTCTACCTCCTAAGTATATAAATATTATATACTTTATTATAAAATTTTGTAGAAAGTTAAGGGATAAACGAGATAAAAATTAAATTTTTTTTGGAATTTTTATATTTAAAATTTTTGGAGAATTTTTCCACAAAAAAATACCAAGTTTTTGACTTGGTATTTTTGTTGATTTTTATTTTTAAATCTAAATTGTTTTTTATTTCTTTGTACATATTTCGCGGAGTATTAGTAGAAATTGTGCCAATGGTTAAATTTCTAGCCCAAGCACGCTCTTTGGTTGCGTTTGGCTTATTTTGGTTTTTATTATTTTAAAACTTAATTTTAATTCTTCGATTTTACTCCGCGGGGCATTAGTAGAAATTGTGCCACTGGCACATTTTTTAGCCCAACATACGCTCCTTGGTCGCGTTATACTTAATTCAATCTTTTATAATTTAAAATTAGAGTTTTACTCTTAGTATTTACTCCGCGGGGCATTAGTAGAAATTGTGCCACTGGCACATTTTTTAGCCCAACATACGCTCCTTGGTCGCGTTATACTTAATTCAATCTTTTATAATTTAAAATTAGAGTTTTACTCTTCGTATTTACTCCGCGGGGCATTAGTAGAAATTGTGCCACTGGCACAATTTCTAGCCTAATGCCACATCCAGGATCATCATTACTGAAAATCCTACTGAAAACCAAATTACTCCTAAGTTTGAGTGATCTTCGCCTTCGCCTGTTGCTTCTGGTATTAATTCTTCTACTACCACGTAAAACATTGCTCCTGCTGCAAAGCTTAGTAAATATGGCAAAATTGGAATCATTATTTGGGATAGGATTATTGTCAAAACTGCCGCTACTGGCTCTACTGCTCCCGATAAAACTCCCATTATAAATGATTTATTTTTTCCAATTCCTTGACTTTTTAATGGCATTGAAATTATTGCTCCTTCTGGGAAATTTTGAATTGCAATTCCTAATGAAAGAGCCATAGCTCCTGCCATTGTTAAATCTGTATTTCCTGATAAAACTCCTGCAAAAGTAACTCCTACTGCCATTCCTTCTGGAATATTGTGAATTACAACTGCAAGAACCATCATGGTTGTTTTTCTTAAAGAATCATTTTTTGGACCTTCTGCCACATCACTGTCAACGTGTTGGTGAGGAACTACATTATCTAAGAATAATAAGAATACTATTCCTACAGCAAATCCAACTACTGCTGGAATCCAAGAAATTTTTCCCATTTTTTCTTCTACCATTTCCATAGCAGGAATTAATAAGGACCACACGCTTGCTGCAACCATTACTCCTGCTGCAAATCCTGATAGAGATTTTTGTAATTTTGTTGATAATTCATTTTTCATTAGGTATACCATTGCCGATCCAAGGCTTGTGCCTAAGAATGGAATTAGTAGACCTATTATTAAATCTTTATTCATATCTTATTCTTCCTACTTTTACAATTTCCAAATATCTTTTGCATATTCTAATATTGTTCTATCTGATGAGAAATAACCAGAATTTGCTATGTTTTTCAAACTTTTCTTCGCCCATTTTAATCTATCAGAATATTCTTTATTTATTTTTTCGTGAGTTTTTTTATAATCTTCAAAATCTTTTAAGACAAAATAATTATCTGACTTTTCACCACCTTGTGGGTTTATTAATGAATTATAAATATCTAAGAACATATAGGAGTCATTATCATTTAATTCACCGGATAAAAGTGTATCTACTGCATCTTTTATATCTTGGTTTTTGTGATAAAATTCTTTTGGATTATATGAATTATAAATTTCATTTAATTCTTCTACTTTTGCTCCAAATAAATAATTATTTTCAACTCCTGCATTTTCGAATATTTCTATATTTGCTCCATCATAAGTTCCAAGTGTCAAGGCTCCGTTTAGCATAAATTTCATATTTCCAGTTCCTGAAGCTTCTTTTCCTGCTGTTGAAATTTGTTCTGAAATATCTGCTGCTGGGAAGAGTTTTTCTCCATAACTTACCCTGTAGTTATTTACAAATACTACTTTTATTTTTTCATTTACTTCTTTGTCATTATTTATAACTCTTGCTATTTCGTTTGCAAGTTTTATTATTGCCTTTGCCCTGAAATATCCTGGTGCTGCTTTTCCTCCAAGTATAAAGGTTGTTGGATAAAAGTCCATATCAGGATTTTTCTTTAGTTTATGGTAAAGACTTATTATATGAAGTAGGTTTAAGTGTTGTCTTTTGTACTCATGAATTCTTTTTATTTGAATATCAAAGATAGAATTTGGATCTACATTTATTCCTTCATTTTCTAGAATATATTTCGCCAAATCTTTTTTGTTTTCAAATTTTATTTGGTTTATTTCTTCTAGAGTTTTTTCATCATCTAGATATTTTTCTAATCCTTTTAATTTTGTAAGATCGTATTTCCAATCATAGCTACCTAATTTTTCTGTTATGAAATTTGATAGTCTAATATTTGAATAAACTAGCCATCTTCTTGGTGTAATACCATTTGTTTTATTGTTAAATTTTTCTGGCATCAATTTATACCAATTGTTAAAGGTATCATCTTTTAAAATTTGTGTGTGAAGTTTTGCAACCCCATTTACAGACTTACTCATAACTATTGCAAGGTTTGCCATTCTTATTTGGTCAAATCTTATAATTCTGTAAGGATCAATAGCTTCTTCTGAAAGTCCCTTTTCTTTAAATTCTTTTACAATATTTTCGTTTAATTTTTCAATTATTTCAAAACATCTAGGACATACTTCAAGCATTATATCTTCTGGCCATGTTTCTAGAGCTTCTTGTAAAACTGTGTGATTTGTAAAAGCAAATGTATTTTTTGTAATTTCTACTGCTTTTTCAAATTCCATTCCATTTTCATCAACTAAAACCCTAATCAATTCAGGAATTGCTATTATTGGGTGAGTGTCATTTAATTGAATTACATGATATTTTGAAAATTCTTTAAATTGTAGGTCGTGTTCAAAATATTGTTTATATTTAGCAACCATATCTTGAATTGATGCTGAACAGAAGAAGTATTGTTGTTTTAATCTTAAAACTCTTCCTTCTCTTTGCATATCATTTGGATATAAAACTCTAGTTATATCTTCTGCCCTATTTTTTTCTTCAACTGCCTTATCATATTGGAAATTATTAAAATATGAAAAATCAAATTCTTCAAATGGCTCTGCTTGCCAAAGTCTTAGGGTATTTACCTGCTCATTTTCAAAACCTAACATTGGCATATCATATGGAACTGCTTTTACAGTTTGATCTCTAAATTTTACAATTTTTGAATCAGATTCAACTCTTATTGACCAACCATCACCATCTTTTATCCAGTGATCTCCCTCTTCTACTTGAAATCCATTTTGTATTGTTTGTTTAAATAATCCTTCCCTATATCTAACTCCATAACCATACATATCAAGTTTTTGAGTTGCAGCAGAATCCATAAAACAAGCTGCAAGTCTACCAAGACCACCATTTCCAAGAGCAGCATCATCTTCAAAATTTTCTATAGATTCAAAATCAATATCTATTTCGTTTAAAATTTCTTTGACTTCATCATAAATTCCAAGATTTATAAGGTTATTTCCAAGAGATCTTCCTACTAAAAATTCTGCTGAAAAATAGTAGGCTTTTCTTGATTTTCTTGACCTATTTTTGCAATTTCTCCATTCTTGGTTTATTAATTCCATTATTGTATCGCAAAGTGCAAAATACCTATCTTTATCTGAAGTATCTTTAAAATTTTTCAGCGTTATTCTTTGCAAATTCTCTATATAATTTTCCATAAATTTATTTTTGTTCATAATTATCTCTCCCATATAATTTTGATAATTCCTTTATTTTTAAAGAAATTTCATCATCTAAAACCTCTTTTTTAAGTCTCCATTTCCAGTTTTCTCCCAATACTCCAGGTTTATTAATTCTAGCCTCATTTCCATATCCTAAGAAATCTTGTATTTGAAACATAGCTATATCTGAAACTGACATAAATAAATTTCTAATTATTTTCCAGTTTATTTGGTCATTTTCTTTTATATTAAAATATTTTTTAACCATTTCTAATTTTTCATCATCTAAGTTATCTATCCAACCTTGGAGAGTATCTGAATCGTGAGTTGATCCATAAACTATTGAATTTTTTTCATAATTGTGAGGTAGATATGATGAAGTAAAATCGTCTCCAAATGCAAACTGTATTACTTTCATTCCAGGATATCCTGTTTTGTTTTTTAATTTTTCAACTTCTTCAGTTATAAAACCTAAATCTTCTGCTATAAATTTAGCATCTTTAAATTCTTCATTTACCTTTTTGAAAAATTCATCTCCACAAGCTTTTTGCCATCTACCATATTTTGCATTTTCATCATTAAATGGAACTTCATAATAAGCTTCAAATCCTCTAAAATGATCTAATCTTAGATAATCATACAATCTTAAATTAAGTCTTATCCTTTCTATCCAAAATTTAAAATCACTCTCTTTTAATTTTTCCCAATCATAAATTGGATTCCCCCACAATTGTCCATCTTCAGAATAAGCATCTGGTGGAACAGCAGCGACGACTGTTGGATTTTTTGTTTTGGGATCTAATTTTAATATGTTGGAATTTGACCAAGTATCAGCACTATCAAAGGCAAGATATATTGGTAAATCTCCTATTATTTCTATTTGTTTTCTATTAGCATAAGCTTTCAAATTTTTCCATTGTTTGAAAAATTCATATTGGATAAAGGCATAGAAATTTATTTCATCTAGATGATTTTTTCTAAATTCTTCTATGGTCTCTTTGTTTCTATTTTTTAATTCTTCTGGAAAATCAGTCCAAGCCACATCAAGTTGGTCTTTTTTTATTGCCATATATAGGCAATAATCTTTTAGCCAATATTTCTCTTCTTTTTTAAATTCTTCAATTTCTTTTTTTAATTTTGTTTTTGCTTTTTGGTAAGCTTTTTTCAAAACTCTAAATCTTAAATTATAAATTAAAGAATAATCAACACTTTCTTCATCATTTCCAAAGTCTAAATTTTCATAATCTTCTTTTTCTAATAAGCCATCTTCATTTAATAAATCCAAATCTATAAAATATGGATTGCCGGCAAATGAAGAGAATGATTGATATGGACTATCTCCATAACTTGTTGGTCCTAGAGGCAATATTTGCCAATAGGAAAGATTCGCATTTGAAAAAAAGTCTACCAATTTATAAGCTTCTTTTCCAAAAGTTCCTATTCCATAATCAGAAGGAATAGAAAAAATTGGCATAATAACTCCACTTGCTCTTTTAAATCTTTTTATCTTTGCCATATTAATCCTCTTTTTGTAATTTTATAAGTCTAGAATAATATTTCATCTTTTTCAAAATAAATAAAACCAGTATAAGTTCTTGCTTGATTTAAAAATTTTTTTAAAGAAACTTTATAAACTTCTCCCCAAGAAGAAATGGTTAAAATGTAGTCATCATCTTTTTTATTGATTTGTGTAATTGTCACCCCATGATGTTTCATTACATCAACCGAATTACTCAACCAATTAAAAAATATTACAGGAAGATCTTTTTTTAAGGCTCCAATTATAAAATTTGCTATTTCCTCCATTGAGTGTCTTTTTATTGGCAAATCTTCTAAAATATGAGATTTAAGATTTAAGTGATAGGATTTTCTTATTCTATTGACTTTAAAATCTAGCATTCTTGCTGTTGGAATCCCATATATTTTTGGTTTTAAAACTTTAAAAAACCAATATTGATAATCATTAAATTCGTCATAAGAAAATCTTTCATCATTTCTAAATAGATATAGGTAAATATTAGTAAAGGCTGTTACCACACAAGATCTATCCCTATAAAATTTACTTACTCCCATATCTTTTAGCATATTTTGATAGCCACCAAATAAAATTTTATTTTTCCTAACTACAGGAACAAATTCCCCTAACCTAGATCTTTTTAGCTTCATCTAATTTTCATCCTTTTTATAGTGGACTTTTTCTGATAATTCTTTTATTTGCTCTTTTGAAATTTCTTTTTCTTCTAATTTTTTATCCATTTTTTCATTCATAAGAGTGTATAGAATTGATGCTATAGGAATTGAAACAAGCATACCTACAACTCCAAATAAACTTCCTCCAATTGCTATTGAAACAATTACCCAAATTGATGGAAGACCTATTGTTTTTCCTGCAAGGGCTGGATAAATTATTGATCCTTGAACTTGTTGAGCTATTAATAAAAATATCAAAAATACTAAAGATTGGAAGGGGGATTCTATAAAAATTAGAATCATCATTATAATTGTTGCAATTAATGGACCAACATAAGGGATAAAATCTGCAATTGCAACCATAATTGCAGCCATTGCTGCAAAAGGAATTTTTAAAATAAACATTCCGGTTAAAACCAAAAGTCCTAAAATCAAACTTGAAAGAGCCTTTGAATTTATATAGGATGCAAAGGTTGAATAAGATAGGCTTGCAACCTTATTAATTTCATCAGCTGTGTCTTTTTTAAAGAGTGAATAGATAATCCTATTTGCCAAAATTTTCAAGTCTTTCTTATTTATCAATACGAATACAGAAAATATCAAACTAGTTACAACTGTTACAAGAGTAGATGAAACCGAATTAATTATTGATGTTGTTTTATCAAAAATATTTCCAGCTTCCCCCATAAAATAGTCTCTTACTTGAACCAAAGTTTTGTTCCAATCTACACTATTAATATATCTTTGTATATCATCAGCAAATCTTTTTGTAATTTGATTTTTGTTCAAAAGTTTTACAAAATCATTTAAAAATACTGGAAATCTTTCAATTAAAGTTGTTACTGCCGAAGAAATCCTTGGAATCAAAACATTTAAAAATATAACAATACCAAGAATAAATAATATCCATGAAGTAATCAATGATAGTGCTGGAATTAACTTTTTAGTTTTTTCTGTTTTAAATACTTTTACAAATACTTTTTTTTCAAAAAAATTCATAGGCAAATTAATAATAAATGCCAACATAAATCCAATCAAAAAAGGTTGAATTACAGCTATAAAAACTGCAAGAGCATTAGTTACATTTTTTATATACCAAAATGCAAAAAATACCAAAATAGAAATAAGAATCACCCTTAATAATTGTGAATTCTTTTGGTCTAATTTTTTCATTATCTTCTAACTCTCCTTATTAATCTTTTACATACATTTTACCATAGAAATTTTCTTTATTCTATCAAATCCATGCTATAATAAGGACGAGGTGGATTATGAAAAAATGCTATATTTTTGCTGGTGGAAATTTTGATGGTTTTTTTGACCAAGTAAAAGATAATGATTATATAATAGGAGCTGATAAGGGTTACACCTATATAGAAAAAATCGGACTAAAACCCAATTTAATAATTGGAGATTTTGATTCAGCAAAAAAACCTGATTTTAAGAATAAAATCGTATTGAAACCAGAAAAAGACGAAACAGATTTATATGCGGCAATAAATATTGGAATAGAAAAAGGATACAAAAAATTTATTGTTTATGGAGCTTTGGGAGGAAGATTGTCACACACCATAGCAAATATAAAAATAATAGAAGAGTTTAAGAAAAAAGGAATTGATATAGTACTAAAAAGCAAAAATCAAAAAGTTTTTGTAATAAATAAAAATTTCATAGAGAAAAAACAAATTGAAAATACCTACATTTCTATTTTTTCTCTGACAGACAAAATAGAAAATCTAAATCTAATAAATTTAAAATACCAATTAAAAAATTTCACTCTAAAAAATGACATGCATCTTGGAGTGTCAAATGAACCTGTTGGAAAAGAATTTAAAATTGAATTTGATAAGGGCATGATTTTAGTAATTTATGAAAATAAAAATGT
>URRX01000009.1 GCA_900550345.1 uncultured Anaerococcus sp.
ATATTTAAAACAAATAATTATTAATTTTTATTTTAAAACCGATAATTTATCATGATATTTTTAAAATAAATTAATTTTTTTGAAAAAATATTTTGTTTTAATTTTTAAAAAAATATGACTTAAGTGCTGATAAATAGATATTTAAAACGATATCGCGTTACAACTTTATTATGATTGCAATTTAATTCAATAAAGTATATAATTAACTACAACAAGGAGGTAATATGATTAAGTACATAATTAAGAGAATTTTACAAGCAATAGCAGTTTTGCTTTTGGTAACTTGTATTACTTTTTTTCTCATGAAACTCGTGCCTGGTTCACCTTTTGCTAGTGAAAAATCTCAATCACCTGAAGTATTGGAGGCTTTAAATAAAAAATATGGTTTGGATCAACCATATTCAGTTCAACTTCAAAAATTTATAGTTAATGCTCTTCATGGAGAATTTGGTGTATCTTTGAAAATGCAAAAAAATAGACCAGTTATGGAGATTATAAAAGAAATGCTTCCAACAAGTGTAAAACTTGGACTTATTGCTCTTTTGTGGGCGACTTTAGTTGGGGTTCCTTTAGGTTCCCTTGCAGCCTACAATAGGGGCAAAAAGCTGGATTCATTTTTGAGGATTTTGACAACTATAGGAATTTCAGCTCCTGGCTTTGTAGTGGCAACTCTCTTACTTTTATTTTTTGGTGTGAAATTAAAAATTTTCCCAACTATGGGACTTAACACTATAGGTTCATATTTTATGCCATGTTTTTCTTTAGGATTTTATCCTATGTGCTACATTGCTAGGTTGTCAAGATCATCAATGCTTGATGCTATTAGTCAAGATTATATAAGAACTGCAAGAAGTAAGGGTGTTCCTGAAAGTAAAATTTTGTTTAAACACGCTTTAAAAAATGCTTTTATTCCAGTTCTAACTTATCTTGGACCTTTGACTGCTGGAATTATTACAGGATCAATGGTTGTTGAATCAGTATTTTCTGTTCAAGGACTTGGTAGATATTTTATAAATTCTGTATTAAATAGGGATTATCCTATAATTATGGCTACAACTTTATTTTTTGCCTTTATGGTTATTGTTATGAATATGGTTGTCGATATTTTGTATAGGTTTATAGATCCAAGAATAGATTTAACTAAAGGAGATTAAATATGGAGAATTTATTTAGTTTAAATTCAAAATTAAAATTAGAAGAATATAAATTTTCAGATGAAGATTTTGCTCTTGCTTCTGAAAGTTCTAAAGAAAATTTTATGACCAAAACTCCTCCAACTTCTTATTTTCAAGATGCTTTACGAAGGCTAAAAGAAAATAAAGTTGCTATGGTTTCCCTTGGTTTTTTGATTATAGTTTGTATATTTGCTTTTATTGGACCTTTTTTTGTAAAAGGTGATTATACTACTCAATATAGAGGAGATGAAAATTTGTTTCCTTGTCTTAGATATCCTTTTGGAACTGATAAATTGGGTCGTGATTTAATGGTTCGTACTATGTATGGAACTAGGGTTTCACTAATTGTAGGAATTTTTGCATCATTGATTGTCTTGGTAATAGGTACAGCCTATGGTGCAATTTCAGGATATTTTGGAGGAAAAGTTGATGCAGTAATGATGAGATTTTTAGACCTTATATATTCAATTCCTGATGTGCTTGTTGTAATTTTATTATCAATTGGTATATCTCAACCTTTGAAATCTTTTGTAAATTCATCAACATCAGATGTAGCAAAAAAAATTGGTGTATTAGGACCTGCTCTTATTTCAATATTTATTGCTTTTGGTCTACTTTATTGGGTAGGAATGGCAAGAATTATTAGAGGACAAGTTTTGATGTTAAAAAAACAAGAATTTGTTACAGCAGTTGAGGCTTTGGGTGGTTCTAAAAAAAGAATAATTAGAAGGCACTTATTCCCAAATTGTATAGGACAAGTAATAGTTATGACTGCTATGCAAATTCCATCAGCAATATTTCTAGAATCATTCTTATCATTTTTGGGAATTGGGGTTTCAGCTCCTATGACATCACTTGGTGCCTTGGCAGCAGATGCCCTTGGAGGAATTTATTCTTATGCTTATAGACTTATTATTCCTTCTTTATTGTTAAGTTTGATGATTTTATCTTTAAATTTATTTGCAGATGGTCTAAGAGATGCACTAGATCCAAGGTTAAAGAAATAGGTGTATTATGGAAAATTTAAAAGAAAATAAAAAAGAAGTTTTAAAAATTGAAGATGTATCTATTTCCTTTGACACACCAGTTGGAGAAGTAAAGGCAGTAGATTCAATAAGTTATACTCTCTATGAAAATGAAATCATGGGTATTGTTGGAGAATCTGGTTCTGGAAAATCTGTAGAAAGTTACGGAATAATGGGGCTTTTGCAAGATCCTGGAAAAGTTAAATCAGGAAAAATTCTCTATAAGGGAGAAAACGTCCTTGATTTTGATAAACATCAAATGAGTGAATTTAGGGGAGACAAATGTTCTATGATTTTTCAAAATCCAATGACTTGCCTAAATCCAGTTTATACAATAGGAAATCAATTAATGGAAGCACTTTTGGTACACAAAAAATGCTCCAAAGAACAAGCTTACCAAAAGTCGATAGAAATGTTAGAAAATGTAGGTATTTCAAATCCAAAAAGACGTATGAAACAATATCCTCACGAATTATCTGGAGGAATGAGACAAAGGGTTATGATTGGAATGGGACTTATTTGCGAACCAGATATTTTAATTGCAGATGAACCAACAACAGCTCTTGACGTAACTATTCAAGCTCAAATTCTTGAATTAATAAAAAAATTCCAAGAAAAAACAAAAATGAGTGTAATCTTTATTACCCATAACCTTGCAGTAGTTGCACAAATTTGCGATAAAGTAAGCGTTATGTATGCAGGAAGAATAGTAGAACAAGCAAGCGTTGAAGAAATATTTTACAATCCTAAACATCCCTATACAAAAGGACTTTTAAAATCAATGCCAAGAATTGATTCAAAAGAACAAACAAGACTTGAAAGTATAAAGGGAAGTCCAGTCGATATGCTAAACCCACCTAAAGGTTGTGGTTTTTCTACAAGATGCGAATCTTGCATGAATATATGTCTAAAAGAAGAACCACCAATGATAGAAATGGAAAATGGACATAAGTCAAAATGTTTCCTACATGTAAAGGAGTTAGTAAATGGAAGATAATAAATTATTAATTTGCGAAAATATAGTAAAACATTTTAAAGTTCAATCTTCCTTAAATAAATCGAATGAAGTTCATGCAGTTGATGATGTATCTTTTTACATAAAAAAAGGAGAAACACTAGGGATTGTAGGAGAATCTGGTTGTGGAAAAACAACGCTTGGTCGTACAATTTTAAGATTACATGAGCCAACGAGTGGAAAAATAATTTATGATGGAGAAACTATTTTTGATAGCGAAAAAAATATTCGCCCAGAAATGTATAAATTAAGAAGAATGCAAATAATTTTTCAAGATCCATCAGCATCTCTTGATCCAAGAATGACAGTTCAAGAAATTGTTGGTGAAGCTTTGGATATTCACGGTTTATACAAAAAAAATAGACAAGAAAGAATAAATGAACTTTTAAGAACTGTTGGCTTAAATGAAGAACATTCAAACAGATATCCTCACGAATTTTCTGGAGGTCAACAACAAAGAATTGGAATTGCAAGAGCTCTTGCAGTTGAACCTGAATTTATAGTTTGTGATGAGCCGATATCAGCTTTGGATGTATCAATCCAAGCACAAATTGTAAATATGCTAGAAGATATGCAAAAAGAATTGGGACTTACATATTTATTTATTGCCCATGACTTATCAGTAGTTAAACATATATCAGATAGGATTGGAGTAATGTATTTGGGTAAGATGGTTGAATTAGTTGATGCCGAAAGGTTATATGAAAATCCCCTTCATCCTTACACCAAATCATTGCTCACAGCCATACCAGTTCCAGATCCCGATCTTACTAGATCTTTAAAAAGAATAAAATTAGAAGGAGAAGTTCCATCGGCGATAAATCCGCCAAAAGGTTGTAGGTTTCATGAAAGATGTCCATATGCGACAGAAATTTGTAAAAAGGAAGAGCCAAAATTTAGAGAAGTAGAACAAGGACACTATGTAAGTTGTCATAATTTAGGAGGTATAGAAAATGAAAATCAAATCTAAATTACTAGTAGGCTTGTTGAGTTTATCAATGTTATTTACAGGATGTGGAGGTAACAATAATTCAAAAAGTAATGATGGTAGCAATACTGCTATTAATGAAGAAGAAGGAAAAAAAGATGGGGTTTTGGATATAAATATAGCTTCAGAACCTGAGACTATAGATCCACAACTAAACACAGCTGCAGATGGATCAATAATGATTTCTCATATGTTTGAATCTCTTTTAAGATGGGATGATGATGGAAAAGGAAATGCGGTTTTAAAACCAGGTATTGCAGAAAAATGGGATGTTTCTGAAGATGGATTAAAATGGACATTTAAATTAAGAGATGCAAAATGGTCTGATGGAAAAGCAGTAACAGCAAAAGACTTTGTTTATGCATGGAATCGTCTAGTAGATCCAAAAACAGGAGCTGACTATGAATATATGCTAGATATGGTAAAAGGATATGAAGATAAAAAACTTGATATTTCTGCACCAGATGATAAAACTTTTGTTGTAAATTTAAATGTAGAATGTCCATATTTTGAAGAAATTTGTGCTTTTCCAGCAGCTATGCCAGTTAGAAAAGATGTCGTAGAAAAAAGTGAAACTTGGACAAATTCACCTGATACACTTGTATCAAATGGACCATATAAATTAGAAAAATGGGATCACAATCAAACATTAACAATGGTTAAAAATCCAGAATATTATGATGCAAAATCTGTTAAGGCAGAAAAACTAGCCTTCCACTTACAAGATGATCAAAATGCAATTTATGCATCTTATAGATCTGGCGATTTGGATTTTGTAAATTCTGCACCACAAGAAGAAATCAAAAAACTTCTAGATACAAAAGAATTAAAAACTTTACCATATGTAGGAACATATTTTGTATGTTTTAATACAGAAAAGAAACCATTTGATGATCCAAAAGTTAGAAAAGCATTCTCACTTGCAATTGATAGAAACTTTATAGTTGATCAAGTTACAGGTAGAGGAGAAAAAGTGCCAGTGGTTACGTTCCATCAGGAGTTTATGATGAAAAAGGAACTAAGGGTGATGACTTTAGAACAGTTGGTGGAGATTATTATTCTGTAAAAAATGATGATTATGAAAAAAATATAAAAGAAGCAAAAAAACTTATGGAAGAAGCAGGATATAAAGATGGTAAGGGCTTCCCTCAAATTGATTACCTTTATAATACAGATGATAACCATAAGGCTATAGCAGAAGCTTTACAAAACATGTGGCAAGAAAATTTAGGAGTCCAAGTTAATCTACAAAATCAAGATTGGAATGTATTCTTAAAAGAAAGAAAAGAAGGAAACTACAATATAGCAAGACATGGCTGGATTGCTGATTATAACGATCCAATGAGCTTTATTGATATGTGGTTAACAGGCGGCGGAAATAATGACGCTCAATACAAAAATCCTGAATTTGATAAATATGTAAAAGCTGCAAAAGCAACATCAGATCAAAAAGAAAGAATGGAAAATATGCATAAAGCTGAAGATATTTTAATAAAAGATGACTCAGTAGTAGCACCATTATATTTCTACGTAAATCCATATATGATGAAACCAAATATTAAAGGAATGTATTATACACCACTTGGATATTTCTTCTTTAAATCAGCAAGTGGATTCTAGAAAAAATAAAGTAAGTAGGGAAAATAAAAAAAGAATGCTTTTAGTGCATTCTTTTTTTATATAAAATTTCTTAAAATTTCGTTATAAATCAAATAAAGATGATATAATTAAGTTAATGAAAACATTTTTATATAAAGGAGTAAAAATATGAAAAAAATTGTACCTGTGGTTTTGCTTTTTTTATCTTTAACTTCATGTGGAAAAATGAAAGAAGTTAATAATTCGAATATATCAAATAATTCTAATATAAAAAGCCTTGTGAGTGATGATAAAAAAACTTCATCAAATGTTAAAAATAATAAAAATTCTAAAAAACAAAAATATGATGATTTGTCTTTTTTAGAATGTTACAAAGACATAGTTTACTCAAAACTTCCTTACCGAATTGATGGTTTTGGTGGAGAGACTCGTGAATGGTACTTAGATGAACTTAGCTCAGATGGAGCCTTTTATTTTAATATAATTGATCATAAAGATTTTGATTATCCTCTATTAGTTTTATCAAAAAAATTAAATGGTAGTGGAATTTATTCTATTGTTCAATATGTTGGAAGTGGAAATTATAGAACATTCAACGAACTTCAAATGGGACAAAGTTCAGTAGTTTCAGACTATTTATACAAGGATAAGAAGGGAAATCTATATATTTTTGATGATACCATGAAACAAATTATCGGTATAAACAAGGTTGATGATAGATTGTTGGCAAATTATATTTATAAACCAGGGTCAAAGGGATATGGATCTGTTATGACTGAAAAATTTGATTCAAAAACTGGTGAAAGAAGTCAAGAAATAGACGAAAATTATCCAAAAGGAGCAGAATCTTTAGTAGCTATGATGATTGATCCAGAAAAAGAGGAAGAATTTAGTGATGAAGATTTTGACAAATTGAAAAATGAGTTAAAACCTATAGATATGTTAGGATTAACTGAAGAAGAATTTGACAAAAAAGCTAAAGAATTTGGTTATAAAGATGAAAATAGTGAAGAAAAAACTGAAGGAAATGACGAAAAAGATCAAGCTAATGATAAAAATATAGAAGATAGCGATGAATATAAGAAAATAGATTCCTTTGTAAGAGAAAATGTGGATTTATATGTAAATGAAGAAGGGGCAAGTTATCTTTATATAGGAGATTATGATAATAATGGTAAACTTGCAGCTTTTGTTCTTGGAAATAGTGAAAATGAGGGAGAGAAAATCTTATATTTTGTTGACGAGAATATGCAAATTAATAGGGTTCGAGAATTTGATAGTATGTATATCTGGGTTAAAAATGAGAAATTGATGAAGGCTGGAGATGATGAATACCTATCTCTTGTTACCAATAATGGAGGTCCAAAAACTGACAGTTTCATCTTTTCTGTAAAAAATAATAAGGTATATGAGCCAGATATTTCTGGAAATGTTATGGAATTTTATCAAGATGATGAGGATATGTTTGTAGATGAAACTAATAAACTGGGTGAAGTTCCAAAAGGAAGCTTAAGAGAAGGCGGAAAAGATCATTATAAATACAATCAAGATAATAGACAATTTGAAAAACTAGATTAAAAAATGCTAGGAAATTAATCCTAGCACATAGCGTAGACAAAGTATGAATTTAGATAATATTTTATTTTGAAATAAAAATTAAGCTAAGTACCATCTCGACTAAGTTAGTGAAACGAACGCACGGAGAGATCTCATGAGATTTCTCGGCTCACTACGTTCGCTCGAAATGGGTGAAAATTTACTTTGTCAACAGTCTGTGCTAGGAAATTAATCCTAGCATTTTTTTATTTTTCTTCTAATTCTTTTATGAAGTCATTTATATCTTTTTTATTTATCCTAGAAATTCCAGAATGTTCTGAGTCAAATTTGTTTGATTTTATTTTTTCTCCTGACTCATCTTCCATAACTTCTATAACTCTGTTTCTACAGAAATTTCCTTGGCAAAAACCCATTCCACACCTTGTACGTCTTTTCATAGCGTCAAAGCTTAAGCAAGGAATGCCCCTGTTCATGGCATCTCTTATTGTTTTTTCGCTAACTTGTTCACACCTGCATACAAGTCTTTCAGGATTTCCTAAAGGTAGGTCGATCTTATCTTTTACTTTATTAAAATCTTCAAGGTCTTTATATTCTATAATTGCTTTTCTATTTGGCTTGTAGGAAGGATCATCTTCTAATTTTAAATCTAAATCTCTAAGAATATTTTCAACAATTTTTGCGATTTCTGGTGATGAAGTAATTCCTGGAGACTGGATTCCTACAACATTTATAAAGCCTGAAGTTTTTGTATTTTCAATAATAAAATCTCCAGTTGAAGATGCTGGTCTAAGCCCTGCAAAAGAACGGATGAATTTTTTTAAATCAATTACATCATCTTTTACAGATTTTCTTCCTAGCTTATAAATTTCTGCAAGTCTTTCAATATGAGTTCCAAGATCTATTTCTTCCTCGTCTATAGCATCTGGACCTAAAAGAAGGTTGTTGTGGTAGGTTCTTGTTACAAGAATTCCTTTTGATTTTGGTGAAGGAGTTTGGAATAAAACTTGTTTTATTTTCTCTCCTGTTCCTTTTTGCATAAGCAAATATTCACCACTTCTTGGATGTATTGTAAAATCAGTTTCTGTAATCATACTTGAAACTTTTGCCCCATTTAAACCAGAAGCATTAATTACAAATTTTCCTTCATAAATATTGTCATCTGAGGTTTTTACTTTAAAAATATCTTCTTCTTTTTTAATATCAATAACTTCACTTTGAAGTTTCAATTTAGCGCCATTTTCGATTGCATTTTCTACAAGGGCAATTACATATTCGTATGGTGAGCAAACACCAGCACCCTTACAATATAAGGCTGCTATTGCATCATCTGAAACATTTGGTTCGATTTCTCTTAATTTTTCTTGATCAATTATTTCTATATCATCAAGATCATTTTCAAGGCCCATCTTGTAGAGTTTTTCTAGTTCTTTTTTATCATCTTCATCAAAAGCTAAAACTAAAGATCCATTTTCTAAAAATCCAAAGTTAAGCTCTTGGTTTAACTTATTAAATTCCACTCTTCCCTTATAACAAATTCTTCCCCTAAGTTCATCATGACTTTCAGCATAACCACCATGAACTATAGCAGAATTTGCTTTGCTAGCTCCCATGGATACATCAAGATCTTTTTCTAAAATTAAAATATTTAATTTATATCTAGAAAGTCTTCTTGCAATAGAAGCACCACTTACACCAGCACCAATAATTATTACATCGTACATATTATTCTTCTCTTTCTTTTCTTACTTACAATAACTAAAATATAAAATTAAATGCTAAAACAGCAATTATTCCACCAATTATTGGTCCAACAACTGGAATCCAAGAATATCCCCAGTTAGGATCAACTTTGTTTTTAAAAGGTAATACTGCATAGGCAATTCTTGGTCCAAGATCTCTTGCAGGATTTATTGCATAACCAGTAAGTCCACCTAAACTCATTCCTATAGATACTATAAGACCAAATACATATAATTTGTCAACTCCGCCCATTCCGGCTCCTTCAACATTTCCAAATCCTAAAATTGCAAAAACTAAAACAAAAGTTCCGATGATTTCTGATAAAAGATTTCTAAAAGTATTTGGAATAGTTGGAGCAGTACAGAAAGTTGCTCTTACGGTTATTGGATCATCGCTTGTAGCATCATAATGATCTTTGAATAATATATAAACTAAAATAGCTCCAACGAATGCTCCAAGCATTTGCCCAATAATGTATGAAGGAACAGTATTCCATTCAATTCCACCATTAAAAGCAAGAGCGATTGAAAGTGCAGGATTAAAATGAGCACCTGTTAATGCACCAAAAATACAAGCTGGTACCATAACTGCAAGACCCCAAGCAAAAGTAATTTGAACTGGGCCTGCTCCTTTTTGTCCACTCTTATTTAAAAGAACGTTTGCAACAACTCCATCTCCTAATAAAATAAGTAACATTGTTCCGAAAAATTCACCTAGTATTATATCTCTCATAATATCCTCCTGTTATACTAGCAAATATAAAAAAAGCAACAAAAAATAATTAATTGTTGCGATGTCTCTTTTATATTCAGCTGTGAAAATGTTTACACCAATATTATAGCATAAATATTTTTCCTATACAAATAAAAATTTTAAAATTTACAAAGAAAATAATTTACCCTATAATTAAAATATAAAAATTAAAGGAGAAAATATGGATACAAAAACTATAATTTCATACATTGAGAATCTATGTACCAGACCATCGCCAACAGGATTTACTAAAAAATGTGAAAAGTATTTGATGGATGAATTTAAAAAATTAGGATACGAACCTTACCAAAATAATAAAGGCAATGTAATAGTTCCAATTTATTTTGACGAAAAAAACTATGATGATGGAATTTTATTATCAGCTCATATTGATACTTTGGGTTTAATGATAAGAAGTATAAAAGAAGAAGGGGGACTTCAAGTTACAACTCTTGGTGGATTTCCATTAAATTATGGAGAATTTGAAAATGTAAAAATTTTTACAAGAGATGGTAAAGAATTTGAGGGGGTTTTTAGATTAAACGAGCCTTCAGTTCATGGATCTGATACTCCAAAACTTTCAAAAAGAAGTTTTGATGAAATGGAAGTAGTTTTGGATGAAATTGTTGAAAGCGATGAAGATGTAGAAAAACTTGGGATAGGAGCTGGAGATTTTGTAGCTTTTGATCCAAGATTTAGGTATTCAAATGGATTTATAAAATCTCGTCATCTTGATGATAAAGCATCAAGTGGAGTCTTGCTTGCTCTTGCAAAAGAAATAAAAGAAGAAAATTTAAAATTTGATAGAAATATTTATATGATGTTTACAACTTATGAAGAAGTTGGACATGGTGCAAGTTCTGGACATCCAGAAGGAATTAAGGATATGATTGCAGTTGACATGGGTGTTGTTTACGATGATTTAAAAACTAACGATAGGATGGTTTCAATTTGTGCAAAAGATTCTTCAGGTCCTTACAATTTTGATTTAACAAATGATCTAATAAATACAGCAAAAGATATTGGTATTGATTTTGCTGTCGATATTTATCCTTTTTATGGATCAGATGCTTCAGCTGCCATGAGTTCATTTTATGATTACAGACATGCTTTAGTAGGATGTGGGATTTCTGCCTCTCATGGTTATGAAAGATGTCATGAAAAAGCATTGATAGGACTTTTTTCTTTATTAAAAACTTATATACAAAAATAGAAAAGTGTAAAAAAATTACCTATCTAGACATATAAATGAAAATCATATAAAATATAATTGTAGAAAAACTATTTCTTAAAATTTAAGGGGGAGAGATGAAAATTAAAAAAATTATGGCTGGAGCCTTAACTCTAGCACTTTCACTAAGTATTACAGCTTGTGGATCAAAAAAAGATGGTGATAACGCTTCATCAGGATCAAATGCAAAAAATGCAAAAGTTTCTGCAACAATGGTAACTGACCAAGGTGGAATAAATGATAAATCATTTAACCAATCCTCTTATGAAGGCTTAAAAGCTTACGAAAAAGATGGAAAAGTTAAATTTGATTATATAGAATCACATAAAGATTCTGATTACCAACCAAACCTTGAATCAGCACTTGATAGTGAATCAGATATTATTTTTACAGTAGGTTATGCTCTTTATGATGCAACAAGTAAGGCTGCAAAAGATAATCCTGATCAAAATTATGCGATAATAGATAATGCAAACCCTGACAAAATTAAAAACCTTTTGGGAATTACTTTTGCAGATAATGAAAACTCATTTTTAGTAGGATATATTGCAGGAATGAAAACAGAATCTAACAATGTTGGATTTGTTGGTGGAATGGAATCTGCAGTAATCGATAGATTTGAATATGGATTTAAAGCTGGAGTAAAAGAAGCAGCAAAAGAAAAAGGAAAAGACATAGAAGTTCAAGTTCAATATGCTAACTCCTACTCAGACCAAGCAAAAGGAAAAAATATTGCTAACCAAATGTATCAAAAAGGTGCAGATGTAATTTTCCATGCAGCTGGTGGTACAGGAATTGGTGTATTTGAAGCAGCAAAAGAAAATAATAAATATGTAATTGGTGTTGATCGTGACCAAAAAGACGAAGCTCCAGATAATATTTTAGCATCAACAGTTAAGGGTGTAGGTAAAGCTGTTCAATTAACACTTGATGACTATAAAGATGGAAAATTCAAAGGTGGAGAAACAAGAGCATTTTCACTTAAAGACGGAGAAGCTTTAGATATAGCTTATGGTGATAATGACTTAGTAGACCAAAAAGTTAAAGACAAAGTAGAAGATTTAAGAAATCAAATCGTTGATGGAAAAGTTAAAGTTCCACAAAATGAAAAAGAATTTAAATCAATGGGTTACGACAAATAAGTAAAAATCTACTAAAATAATAAGAAACTAAAAAGAGTAGGATTAAACTACTCTTTTTTTATAAATATTTAGAAAATTCTAAATCAATAGTGAGGTATTATGGATAAGTATTTAAATGAAAACCCTATAGTTTCATTAAAAAATATTCATAAAAGCTTTGGAGAAAAGAAAGTTTTGAAGGGTGTAGATTTTGATCTTCACAAATGTGAAGTACATGCTCTGCTTGGAGAAAATGGAGCTGGTAAAACTACTCTGATGAATATTTTATATGGAATGTTTCCTCAAACTGAAGGAAATATTTATATAAAAGGTGAAGAAATTATAAACAATTCACCTAAAAAAGCAATAAATATGGGTATAGGAATGGTTCACCAACATTTTATGTTGATAGAACCTTTTACGGTAACAGAAAACATAATATTAGGTTATGAAGGTGAAAATAGCTTTTTTGTTGATAGAAAAAAAGCAAGAGATGAAGTTATAAAACTAAGCAAGGAATATGGACTTTTGATAGATCCTGACAGTAAGGTTTCAGATATTTCTGTTGGACAACAACAAAGAGTTGAAATATTAAAAGCTTTATATCATGGTGCTGATATTTTGATTTTTGATGAGCCTACAGCAGTTTTGACACCACAAGAAATAAATGAATTTATAGAAATAGTAAAAAAATTAACTGAACTTGGAAAATCAGTAATAATAATTACTCATAAACTAAAAGAAATAAAGGCTATGGCTGATACTTGCACAGTTATAAGACGTGGTGAGTATATTGACAAACTTATAGTGAAAAATGTAAGTGAAGCAGAACTTGCTGAAAAAATGGTAGGTCGTGATGTAAGCTTTAATGTTAAAAAAGAAAAAATAAATCTTGGAGAAGAAATTTTTAAGATTGAAGATCTTTGGGTTAAAGATAACAGGAAAGTGGATAAGGTAAAAGGCCTTAATCTTTCTATAAGAAAGGGAGAGATTTTAGGAATTGCAGGTGTTGATGGAAATGGTCAAACTGAATTAATAGATGCAATTTCTGGAATGAGAAAATCTCAAAAAGGAAAAGTAATCTTAAAAGGAGATGATATTACTAATAAAAATCCTAGAGATATTATTGATCTTGGTATGAATCAAATTCCAGAAGATAGGCAAAAAAGAGGCCTTGTTTTAGAATATCCAATTAAAGATAATTTGATTTTGGAAAATATAGACAAAGATTTTTCAAAAAATGGAATTTTAGATTTCAAAAAAATAGAAGAAAACGCAAATAATTTGATAGATAAATTTGATATAAGACCAAATGATATAAACGAAAAAGCAGGAAGTCTTTCAGGTGGAAACCAACAAAAAGTAATTATTGCAAGAGAAATTACAAATGATCCGGATTTATTAATAGCTGCCCAACCGACAAGAGGTCTTGATGTTGGAGCAATAGAATTTATTCACCAGTACTTAGTTGAACTAAGAAATCAAGGCAAGGCAGTTTTATTAATTAGTTTTCAATTAGACGAAGTAATGGATTTATCTGACAGGATTTGTGTAATTTATGATGGACAAATTGTAGGAGAGCTAGATCCAAAAGAAACTGACGAATACGAAGTAGGAAGATTGATGGCAGGAGGAGATCATGAATAAAAAAGTAAAAACAAAAAGAAAAAAATCTTTTTCAAATTCAAAATTATTATTTACTCTTGTATCAATTTTATTGGGTCTTTTGGTAGGGGCAATTGTACTTGCTCTTACAGGATATAATCCAATAGAAGCTTATGGTAAATTGATAGAAGGAATTTTCAAATCTCCAAGAAATATAGGCTGGGCTCTTGTAAATTCAACTCCAATAATTCTTACAGGTCTTGGTGTGTGTTTTGCTTTTCAAACAGGACTTTTTAATATGGGAGCTGAGGGTCAATTTATAATTGGATCAACTGTAGGATTTTTATTTGGGTATTTATTAAAACTTCCTCCGGTAATTCATGTAATTGTTACTATTATAGTAGCGCTTTTAGCAGGCTTTATTTATGGAGGTATTGCAGGTTTTATAAAGGCAAAATTTGGAATTCACGAAGTAATTTCAACAATAATGCTTAACTGGGTAGCCTTTTATTTTCAAAATTTTATAGTATATCGCTATCAAAAACCAAATTCTATGGGAACATTTGATATAAATGATTCAGCAAAAGTTACTCTAGTTACAAACGCTAGCCAAAGATTTGATGGATTTTTTGGAAAATTTTTTAGAGCGCCAATTCATTTAGGAATAATTCTTGCAATTATTAGCGTAATTATTATTTGGTTTATTCTTGAAAAAACAAGTCTTGGATATAAATTAAAAGCAGTAGGATTAAACAGGGAAGCTAGTGAATATGGTGGAATTAATGCAAATAAAAAAATAGTCCAATCAATGGCGATTTCTGGATGTTTGTGTTCACTTGCAGGTGTAACTCAAATTATGGGCTATACTTATTCACTTCCACTTTTATCAGCTATGGAAAATTTTGGATTTGACGGACTTGCTGTTTCACTTTTGGCATCAAATAATCCAATTGGATGTATTTTCTCAGGTTTATTTTTAGGATCATTAAAATATGCCGGATCTAATTTACAAAGAACGATGGGAGTTCCAAGCGAATTAATCTCAATAATTATAGGAACAATAATTTTATTTACTGCTATCCCTTTGATATTTAGAATTATAAAAGCAAAAGCAAACAAAAGAAAAAATAGAAAGGCGGGAAATAATGCTTAATTTGACAGTTTTAGGATTAATAATTGGAAATACACTTTCAAATGCTACACCGGTATTATTGACAGGCCTTGGTGGTATGATTTCAGAAAAATCTGGTGTTGTAAATATTGGACTTGAAGGAATGATGACAATAGGAGCTCTTGTTGCCGCAACAGTTGGATATTATGTTAGAAATCCATGGCTAGGATTTTTTGCAGGTGGTCTTGCAGGAATGTTTTTTGGACTTATCCATGCTTTGGTTTCAGTAACTTTTGCGGGAGACCAAACAATTTCTGGTATTGCTATAAATACACTTGCACCAGGTTTGGCACTTTTTTTGGCAAGATTATTTTTTGACGGAGCAACTCAAACCCCATCAATTCCTTTGGAAAATAAAATTCCAAGATTATTTGACGGTTTAATAAAAAATCAAGGATTAAAAAATATTTTCTCTCAATACGCAACAGTCTATATTGCTCTAATATCTGTAATTTTACTTTATGTATTTTTATATAAAACAAAATGGGGACTAAGATTAATTGCTGTTGGAGAACATCCAAAAGCTGCTGAAACTTTAGATATTTCTGTTAGAAAAATTAGATATCTTGCAGTAATGTTTTCAGGATTTATGGGAGGACTTGGTGGAGCGTCTATGTCACTTGCAGTAGTAAGTGTATTTTCACCTACATTAATTGCAGGTCAAGGATATATTGCTCTTGTTTGTGTAATATTTGGAAATTGGAAACCACAGGGAGTTTTGATTGGATCTCTATTTTTTGGATTAACTCAAGCTATTGCAACTTATCTTACAGGAACATCAATACAATTACCAATGGAATTTATTTCAATGATTCCATATATATCAATACTAATCTTCTTGATTTTATTTAATAAAAAATCAAATGCACCAAAGGCAAGTGGTAAGCCATATTTGACAGAAGATATATAAAAAACAGAATATAAAAATATGAATCCCATCTCTATCACAGAATTAAAAGAGAACTCAAAGATGAAAATTAAGATAAGTCAACAAATGAGATCTCTCGACTGCGCTCGAGATGGGTTTTTTTTCCTTATTAATTACTAAAGAACTTATTTTCTATTGAAATTTAATGTGAAAATATAATTTAATAAATGATTACTTAATTATTTATGAAATTTCATTTAATTAAATGAAAAACTTTAACAAAAAAAATAGAAACATCAACCCATTTTGCCTAGTGTGGAGATCTCTGCATTAAATTTTAAAAATGGGCATAAAAAAAGCACCACTCGGTGCAATTTTAAAAGGGAAAATTTACGTATTACAACTAAAAAAGCAAGCTTTAGCTTGCAAAAAAATGGTCGGGGTGAAAGGATTCGAACCTTCGGCCTCATGGTCCCAAACCACGCGCGCTACCAAGCTGCGCCACACCCCGATGTCCTAACGACAATATATAATATACCAGCTTTAAAATTATTTGTCAAATATTTTTTTGAAAATTTTTAAAAAATTGTAAAATTTGTCTATTTAGCTGATATGTAAGAATAAAAATCTTCGATTTCTTTCTCACTGAAAATAATTATACCATTTTTCTTTAGGACTTGGCAAGTAATTCCATCACCATTTATTAAATTTTTATCAAAATTTCCATCGTATATATAATCTTTTCCACAAGATGGGGATTTTGCTTTTAATAAGGCTATTTTTATATTATATTTTTTACAAAGATCAAGAGATATTTGACTTCCTTTATTAAATTCTTTTGTAAAATCTTCTCCGTCTATATTTATAACTTTTGAATTTTTTATCTCGCAAGGCTTTCTTGGAGTTTTCATCCCTGAATCTACTTCTGGACATACATCTATAAAATTTATTTTAGGAAATTTTTCTCTTAAATTTTTGATTTTGTTATTTTTTTCGTCATATCGGCAATTTATTCCCAACAGACATCTTGATATTAAAACATTCATATTTTTATCCTTTCTGATATAATTATAGCAAAGGAGAATTCAAATGAAAATTAAAAAGATTTTTTATAAATTTATTTTAAGCTTTTTTCTTATTTTCGCTTTTACTGGGTGTGTAAAATCTGAAAATTTATCTTCAAATCATAGCGTAGAAAATATAAGTATTGCTGAGGATAAAGCTTATTATAAAAAAGATGACCTTGTTGAGTATTTAAAAACTTATAAGAAACTTCCGAAAAATTATCTTACAAAAAAAGAAGCCAAAAAACTTGGTTGGATTCCAAGTAAAGGAAATTTGTGGGAAGTTACTGATAAGGGAGTTATTGGTGGAGATTATTTTGGAAATTTTGAAAAAAATTTACCAGATGCAAATTACAAAGAATGTGATGTAAATTATTATGGTGGAAAACGTGGGGCTGAAAGATTAATTTATGACGAAGATTTTAATATCTTTTATACCAATGACCACTATAAAACTTTTACTAAGGAGAATTAGATGATTTTGTTGGATGGATATGAATTTAAGTCAAGAGATGAAGCATTTTCTTATTTAAATGAAAAAATTGATTTTGAATATGAAGTAGATAATCTTGATGGTCTTTTTGACTGTCTTTCTATGGTTGATGAAAAAATTATTATCAAAAATTTCACTTTTATCTATAAAAATTTGAATGAATACGGAGAAAGATTTTTGTCTTGTTTTATGAAAGCTTGTCTTTTATTTGATTTAGAAATTGATTTTATTTCATAGCTTAATATAGTAAAGGAAAGGAGCGAAGATGGAAGATAGGTCTGTAAATAATGAAATTAGAAACTTTGTTGCAAAAAATATTATAAATAATTTTCTAAAGGACGGAGATAAGTTTTATGAGAAAGAATTCCTTATTAATAAATTTAGGGTAAATCCTTCTTATGTTGATAAGACTTATCAGAGACTTTTGGATGAAGATTTAATTGAGGCAAAAAGTGATTATTATTATATGAAAATTGATGAAAGCAAAAAAAATGCCCTTATTGTAGAATTTGCTAATGGATATTTAAATGATTTTTTGAAAAATATGAATTCTATCGGAATTTCCAATGAGGGTGTTTATGATTTTGTAACTTTGAGGATGAGTGCTAATGGATAATATTTTAGAAATTAAAAATTTGAAAAAAACTTACGGCAAAAAAAATGTGCTTGATGGAATAAATTTAAAACTTGAAAAAGGAAAGATATTGGGCCTTATGGGTCCAAATGGTTCTGGTAAAACTACCCTTTTAAAATGTATTATGGGTCTTATTAAGCCAAATGATGGGGAGATTTTAATTGATGGGAAAAAAGTTGGGGTTGATACTAAAAAAATCATTTCCTACCTTCCTGATGCCTATCATCTTTATGATAATTTAACAATTGAAGATACTGTAAATCTTTACAAGGATTTTTATGATGATTTTAATATGAGAGTTTGTAAGGAACTTTTTGAATTTATGAAAATTCCAAAAGAAGGCTATTCTGAAAAATTATCTAAGGGAATGAAGGAGAGGCTTCTTTTAGCTCTAACTCTTTCTCGTGATACAAAATTATATATTTTGGATGAGCCGATTGAAGGAGTGGATCCTATTGCCAAGGATATGATTTTATCTGCAATTATAAAAACTGTAGATATTGGTAGGACAATAATTATTACAACCCATCAAATTGGAGACTTGGAAAATCTTTTTGATAGAGCAGCCTTTATTCAAAGAGGTCAAATTCTTTTGGAAGAAGATGCCGAAGATTTGAGGGATAAGTACAAAAAACAAATGGTAGATTTATATAAGGAAATTTTTGTAATATGATTAAGTTTTTAAAGTACGAATTAAAAAGATCCAGGGGATTTTTTCTAATAATGGCACTTTTTGCCATAATTTCAGTATCCCTTATCGGAATTTTTTATAAATTTAATAGCTTTGATATGGAAAATAAAAATTTTTCATTTTTTATTCTTATTCTTGCCCTTGGTCTTATAATTTTATCGATTTGCCTTATATTTTTTACAATTAGGTTTAAAAGAGATATTTTTGATAAGTCATCTTATATAACTTTTACTATTAATATTTCTGTGGCAAAGATTATTTTTGCAAAATTTTTGGCGAGTGTCTTGGTTGGATTTTTAAGCCTTTTTATTTTTATAGGTGCATTAATTATAGGATCTAATATTTTAGGAATTTCTAAAGGTTTGTTAGATATTTCCTCACTAAATCTTTTAGCCTATGTAGGAGTAAGTGAGATTTATTATTCCATAGCGTATCTTTTGTTAATTTTGGGAATAACCCTATCAAAAGTTCAAATATTTA
>URRX01000010.1 GCA_900550345.1 uncultured Anaerococcus sp.
AAGAAATATATAGAAGATTATGAGAAAAATAAGCTAATAAATCTAGATGTTTTTTTGGAAGATGAATATAAAGATTTGAAAAATTTTGAAGTAAGAGAGGATATAAGCGATTATTTGATTAGAAACAAAAGGTCTTATAAATTGATTGAGAAAATTGATAATAGAGAAATAAAAAAGGGCGATTTAGTAATTTTAAATAAAAATTCCAAAAGATATTCTGGAGAGCTTGAAATAATTAGAAAAGATATTGGAAAAGACAAGATGAGAAATATTATAGGATATATAGATAAATCTCAACTTGGCATATTAGATTTGATAAAAGGAAGTGATAAACTTGTCATCAACAGAATCAAGAAATAATAAGAGCAAGGGACTTGATAAAAAGTCAACCTTAGAAATTTTACAAATAATTAATAATGAAGACATGACGATAGCAAAAAAAGTTGGAGAAAAAATTTCAGATATTGAAAAATTAACAGATGCTATTGTAGATGTATTTAAAAAAGGTGGTAATTTATTTTATATTGGAGCAGGAACTAGTGGAAGACTTGGAGTTTTAGATGCATCTGAGGCATTTCCAACATTTTCTGTAGATAAAAATATGATTAATGGAATTATTGCAGGAGGTGATAAGGCATTAAGAAATCCGATTGAAAATGCGGAAGACAAAGAAGATTTGGCAAAAAAAGATTTGTTAGATCATGGATTTACAAAAGATGACTTACTTGTTGGAATAGCAAGCAGCGGCAGGACACCTTATGTAATTGGAGCTTTAAAATATGCAAAAAAACTTGGAGCAAAAACAGGATCAATTGCTTGTAATTTAAATTCTGAAATTTCAAAATTTGCACAATATCCTGTAGAAATTGATACAGGAAGTGAAATATTAACAGGATCTACAAGAATGAAAGCAGGAACTGCAACAAAAATGGTTTTGAATATGATTTCTACAACTTCTATGGTAAGAATTGGCAAAGTTTATGATAATCTTATGGTTGATCTTAGAGTATCAAATGAGAAATTAAAAAATAGGGCTTTAAAAATGATTGAAGAAATTTGTAAAATCGATAAAAATCATGCAGAAAAATTATTAGATCAGGCTGATGGTAAGGTCAAGTGTGCAATTGTAATGTACAAAAAATCTATAGGTAAAGAAGAAGCTTTAAAATTGTTAGAAGAAAATGATGGCTTTTTAAGAAAGGGAATACAATGAAACAAGATAATAAAAAAATCGCCACAAATCTAATAGAAAATTTTGGTGGAAAAGACAATATTACAGAAGTTATAAATTGTATGACAAGAGTAAGGGTTAAAGTTGTAGATGAAAGCAAGGTGAATTTCAAAGAAATTGACAAAATCGATGGAGTTTTGGGCGTAATAAAAGGCGAACAAATTCAAATCGTAACAGGCCCAGGCAAAAGCGAAAAAATAGCAAAAGAAATGTCAAATATGGCAAATGCAAAATTTTCCGAAGAAATGGAAAACGATATTGAAAAAAGAACTAGAGAAAATAAAGCTAAAGTAAAAGAAAAACAAAATAAATCAAAATTCAAATCATTTTCAGCAACAATTGCATCAATTTTCGTTCCATTAATACCAGCTTTTGTAGGAGCAGGACTTATTGGTGGAATCGCCTCTGTTATGCAAAATATGATAACAGCAGGTTCACTTTCACAAGAAAATTTTGGGTCAATACTTCAAGTTCTAAATATAATAAAAACAGGACTTTATGGATATTTGAATGTATTTATAGGAATAAATGCGGCAAGAGTATTTAAAGGAAATGAAGGTTTGGGTGGAGTAATTGGAGGAATGGTATATCTTTCAGCTATGAATCCAGATGAACCATTAAAAAATATATTTTTAGACTCAGCCCTACTACCAGGACAAGGTGGAGTAATTGGTGTAATTCTTGCAGTATTTATCCTAGTAAAAATTGAAAATGCCCTTCACAATATAATTCCAGATTCACTAGATATAATAATTGTGCCAACAATATCCTTATTAGTTACAGGAATTTTGACTATATTTATAATAATGCCAATAGCAGGATTAATTTCAAACGGACTTATAGGAATAATTGATTCTGTAATAGAATTAGGTGGAGCAATTGCAGGATTTATTCTTGGTGCAGTATTTTTACCAATGGTAATGCTAGGATTACATCAAATTCTAACACCAATCCATATAGCAATGATTGAACAACAAGGTGCAACATATTTATTGCCAATTCTTGCCATGGCTGGAGCAGGACAAGTTGGAGCTGCAATAGCAATACTTGTAAAATGTAGAAAAAATAAAAGATTAACTGAAATTGCCAAAGGTGGATTGCCAGTTGGAATTTTAGGAATTGGAGAACCATTAATTTATGCCTTAACTCTACCAATGGGAAAAGCATTTATAACAGCATGTCTTGGTGGAGGAGTAGGAGGAGCAATAATTGGTGCAATAGGATCAATTGGAGCAACAGCAGTTGGACCAAGTGGACTTGCCCTAATCCCATTAATCTATAATGGAAAAGCCTTAGGATATATATATTAGGACTTATCGGTGGATATGTTGGAGGATTTATACTAACATATTTATTTGGAATAGACCAAAAATATGTAGACGGAGAAGATATAGTAGATAGTGTAGATTTTAAATTTTAATTAAATAAAAAAACAATCTTGCCTTAGGGGAATTGAATTATGGATTTTAGAAAAACTAATTTAGAGAGTCTTTAGGTGGCAAGATAAAAGGCTGTGAGTTTAATGCTCACAGCCTTTTTCTTATATATTCTTGAAAGTATTATCTGAGTTTTCATTTATTGTTTTAAGACCACTTTTTATTGCAAATAAAACTCCTGCAATCATAAATACAAATACTATTAATAGAGGGATATAATTCATATTTGTTATCAGACCTTTTATAGCAAATACTAATTCATAATTGCTCCTGTAGGCTCTCAGTGCAATTCCAATAATAAACATAAAGACATAGGCTAAGAAAATATTTTTAAACAAAATTTTTCCTTCTCCAAATACCATCTTTTCCATTTGTTTTTCTGTCATACCTGCTGTTGATAAAAGTTTAAAATCATTGGCTCTCGCCCTAATATTTCCCTTAAAACTATTATAAGCATTGGAAAGTGCAATTGTTATAAGAATGATTTGGATGGCTAGATTCAATAGCTTTTCATTTCTTATTAGTTCTTTATCCATGGCTGCTTTAATAATTTCTGTAGAAGTGCCATGGTCAGATTTTGGAACATAGGTTGAAATCACCTTTTCAGCACCATCAAAAACTTTTTCTTTATTACTATCAGCTTTAATTTTTACAAAATAGTAATAAACTGGATTACCTTCATCTATTCCATATTCATCAATAAATTTTTTCATAGTACTTTCACTTGTAAAGATAGATATTTGATTGTCATTATAAGCTTCTAGATCATAAGGCATTTCATCGATGCTTGAATCTATATTTATAGAAATGGGCTTACCATTTGCATTATATTTTAGAGTTACTTTTCCAATATCCTTATCAGAAATTTTTATATATTCATTAAAAGAATAAGGACTTTTACTATCTTTTGGAATTTTATTTAGTAGTAAATACTTTGCATTCGAAATATTATTATCATTTAAAAGTTTCTCAAAATCTTCATCTGTTAAGGCGTATATATTGGAATATAATTTATCTTCTGATATTTTATCACTATTTAAAGCTTCTTTTAAATCCTTAGAAATAAATTCCTTATTATCACCAAGGTAAAATTTTGCATCAACTCTTTGATATACATGCAATTGGTCTATGCCTTCAACTTCTTCTATATCATGAACAAGGTTTTTATCCAAAAAATTATCTACATAAATACTAGATTCAAAATTGTAAGGACTTTGGTAGTTATTATATTTTTTCTCTAAACTTCTATATGCCTGACCTACTAAAACTGTAGTCAACACAAAGGCAGAAAGAGCTATTGATATCACAATAATTTTATAGGTCGATTGATAAGACCTGTAATAATCTTTTGCTAAAGTCTTTTCTATAGGTCCATTTATTTTTGATTTTCCTAATTTAATATTTTTTTCTGTAATCCCATTTAAGCCTTCGACAACATTTATCTTTGCACTTTTCTTTGCAGGGATCAGTGCTGAAAAATAAACCATTATCAAGGATAACAAAATAATTATTAAAATAGATATAAGGCTTGGAAATATGAAATGGAAATCCATAGATTTTACACTTTCACCTAAAATATTTGATATATTTTGATAAGATTTTGTATTGTTAAGCCACATCAAATATAAGAGCAGATTTGCAGAAGCTAAAGATAAGATTGTCCCCAAAGCTATTGGCAGGGTTGAAAGTTTAAATGCTTTCTTTCGAATCATTCTTTTGACCTGCTTATCTGTCATCCCAGTGCTTTTTAATAGAGCAATTTCCCTTAAATCCCTATTGTTCCACACATTAAAAGCACCATAAATGATAAATGCAAAAAGTAGGCAAAGTAAGAAAGCTGCTCCATATTTTTCTAAAGCTGAGTTTACAACACTTTTTGGTGGGATGATTCCTTTAGGATAGACCATTTTATATTCTAAGATATCTTTATTATAAAATACTCTACCAATGTCTAAGGCATGTTTTTCGTCAATATTCATTTCTGATAAAATTTCCCTAGTCTTTGTATAAGTATCTCTTATATTTTTATACCAAATCTGCGCTTCAATTCCATCATTTTTTTCAAACAAGACTTTTTTATCATCACTTTCAGATAAACCTACAAGCATAGCCTCTTCAAATGAATAACTAGGATCTTCATAAGTACCAACTATTTTATAAGTTTTATCACGAACAGTTATTTCAGAACCCAAATCATATTCTTTATTTTTTATTAAAAATCTCTCTGGAACTAAAAGTTCATTTGCTTTTTCTGGCTTTTTTCCATCCTTAATGTCATAGCCTAAAAGACTTGCAGGATCTCCATTTTCATAGATAATTGCATTTAAGTCTGTTTTTATTAGTTTATTGTAAGAAACTTTTTCTATATCTTTATCGTTTTTTAATTTATCATAAAAACCTTCGTCAATTTCACTTATCTTCACATGATAATCTCCAAAAGTTTTCTTTACATACTCATACTTGTCAGTTTTTAACGAGTTGAAAATAAAAATAACAGTTCCTAATAACATGACTGCTAAAAATATTGATATTTTAATAGCAAAACTGTCTTTCTTATTATTTTTTACAGCTCCATCAGCTAGGTCATTAATAATTTTCATAAGTTCCATCTCCTAAGAAATTTAACCTACCATCTACCATTCTATAAACCTTGTCGCAAGAATTTGCTACTTTTTCATCATGAGTTATTATCATAATTGTAGAATTTAATCTTTTATTTACAAGTCTGAAAAGTCCTGTGATTTCTTCTGAGTTTTTTCTATCAAGATTTCCTGTAGGCTCATCTGCTAGGATAATGGCAGGTCTTGTAATGAGACTTCTAGCAATAGCGACTCTTTGTTGCTCTCCACCTGATAATTGTTTTGGATACCTGTCAAGCTTTCCTTCTATTCCTAGTATTGACAAAATTTCCTTTAAATATTCTTCATCTACTTTTTTATTGTCCAATAAAAGAGGAAGTAGGATGTTTTTTCTTACATTAATATTAGGAATGAGGTTAAAAAATTGGTAGACAACTCCAATATTTCTTCTGCGAAATACTGTCATTTCATCTTTGTTAAACTTGGTAATATTTTTGTCTTGAATAAATATATCACCACTTGTTGGTGTATCTACTCCTGCAAGTAAATGAAGTAGCGTAGATTTACCCGATCCACTGTCTCCAATAATGGCAACAAGGTCTCCTTTTTCTAATTCAAAGTTTACATCCGAAAGGGCATTTACTTCTACTCCGCCCTTATATGTTTTTGTTAAATCAACTGTTTTTACTATATTCATATTTTATCCTCCTTAACTTGTCTATATAATATTAGACTTAAGTGACTGGAAAGTGACTAGAAAAAAAGACCATGTCTTATTTTTAGACACAGTCTTAAAATTTAATTATAAAATCTCAGTTCAAAGGCATTTGATTTTTTACCTTTGTGATATAAAAGCTCTCCATTTTGTCTTTCCATTACTGATTTTGCCATTGGAAGTCCAATACCATAGCCTTTTGAATTTGGATCGGCCTTATAAAAACGCCTAAAAACTTTTTCTAACATTTTTCGATCTAAGCCATTTGAGAAATCTTCCACAAAAATACTATTATATAAATTCGTTTCTTTTAGATAAATTTCAATATGTCTATTTTCTGTTGCTTCTAGACCATTTTTCATCACATTAAATGCTGCTTCATAAGTCCATTTCTTATCACATATAAGATCAAAATCTTCTCCATAAAGAGGAATTTCAATATTATCATTGATAAAATAATCTTTTAGCTTTTGTATGATATCTTCTATTAATTCCCCAGCAGATATCCTGTCTTTTGCCATTTCTATTGTTCCAGAATCAAGGGCTGCGAGTTTTAATAAAATGTCAGATAAGTTGTGGAGTCTAAGCAAATTATCTCTAAGTCTTTCTATATACTCTTCTGAAAAATTGTCATCTTCGTCTTCTAATAGATCTAACAATAATAGTGATCCAGTTAATGGAGTTTTAATTTGATGAGCAATATCTTCAGTATATTCTCTTAAAGTTTCCTTATTTTTCTCTGCATTTTCAGCTATTCTCTTGTTTTCTATAATAATTTTAATAATCTCATCTCTGAGTTTTCCAAATTCATCGTCTATAATTTCGTAATTATCAGAGTTTATATCAAGTGAATGTAGTAGTTTAAATATATTATTAATCTTATCCTCAAGATTCTTTTCTTTTTTCTTTTCAATTTTTGAAATAACTATAAACAGAATTATATTTATAAGTAAAAAACCTATAAGAGTTAGAACATCAAATCTTGGATTAAGATAAATTACAAACAAAGACATTAGTAAATTTAAAATTAAGACAAGTAAAATATTTTTGTTTTTACTCATTGTCCCACCTATATCCTATTCCTCTAAGAGTTTTTATATGGCTACCATAATCTCCAAGTTTATATCTGAGTCTTTTTATGGTGACAGTTAGGGTATTGTCATTAACTTCATAAAAATCATAACCCCAAACATAATCTAAAATTTGCTCTCTTAGTAGATTTATATTTTGGTTTTCTAAAAGCATTTCCAATACAGCAAACTCTTTCAAATTCAAATCTAAATCTTTTCCATCTAGCAAAGCTTGCTTTGAAATGAGATCTAAAGATAAATTTTCAAAAGTCAGTTCGTTAACCTTTTTAATTTTTCTACTAAAAACATTGTCTATTCTCGCCTTTAAAACAGGGAGAGAAAAAGGTTTTGTAATATAGTCATCTGCTCCTTGAGAAAGACCTTTTATAACATATTCATCTTCATCTTTTACAGTAAGCATTATTACAGGAAGGTCAGAAAATTCTCTCAGCCACATTAAAAAATTAAAGCCTGATCCATCTGGGAGATTGGCATCAAGTAGAATTAAATTAAAATCATTAAAATTAAGATTTTCAGTCTGAGAAAGATTGTTATAAATAATAGTTTCAATATTATGTTTGTTTAAGTAAGTTTTAACAGCAAAGGCAATTGTGCTGTCATCTTCAATCATTAGTATTTTCAATTCTATACTCCAATACATCAGATATATAACATTTAAAATACTTACAAATTCTACCAAGTATTTCTATAATATTATACCGCGTTCTACAACTTGATCTTTACATATTTTTTAAGAAGGGTTTAGGGCAGGATTTTTTTGCAAAAATTTCTTTGAGATAAAATTTATTTAAATAAAAAATTAATAAGTTTTTAAAAATATACAAAAAAATGGACTTTTACCTTTTGATTTTTGGTAAAAATCCTTTATGTAAATAGCCTCAGTTAAGAGACTATACAAAAACAATTTCTCTAGTGTTAACGATAATTGTCTTGCCTATACATTGTACTCAATTGAGAAAAAAAAGCAAAACTAATTTGTAAATTCCTTGAATCTTTAAATTTAGAATAATATAGTATTAATATTAGAATAATTTATTATTAATAAAAATTAAAGGAGTAAATATGAAAAAGAACAATAGCAAAAGATGGATAGCTGTGGCTATTGCTTTACTTTTGTTTGTGGCATCTACTATTGTATCAAATAAGGATGAAACTAAGAGTGAAAAGAAGAGTGAAGAATTGAAAAATCAATATCTTGAACAATTTAATCCTTTTTCACCAACTGCAAATAAAAAAACAATAGAAAAAGGAGATAGCAAAAATAAAATAGCTGTTTTATCTTATGAGGGCGCAATCGGAGATGGACAAGTTTATGACGACTTTATGGCTCGACTTGATGATGTTTATGACGATGACTCAGTAAAAGGAGTAATTATGCAAGTAAATTCTCCTGGTGGAGCTGTATATAATTCCGAACAAATTGCAAACAAAATCAAAAAAATTCAAAAAGATAAAAAAATCCCAGTATTTACAGTTATGAAAACAATGGCTGCAAGTGGTGGATATTATATTTCAGCACCAACTGATAGAATTTATGCATCAAACGAAACTCTTACTGGTTCAATTGGTGTAATTATGTCATCAAAATCTTTTCAAGGTTTGTTTGAAAAATATGGAATCAAAGAACAAAATATAACAACAGGAAAAATGAAAGATGCTGGATCTGTTGGAAAAGATATGACTGATGAACAAAAACAATATTTCCAAGACCTTATAAATTCATCATTTGATAGGTTTATAAAAGTAGTATCTCAAGGAAGATCTATGAAAGAAGATAAGGTAAGAAAACTTGCAGATGGTAGGGTTTATGACGGATCTCAAGCTAAAAGCAATGGATTAGTAGATAAAATTGGTGATATGGATTTAGCCTTAGAAGATATGAAAAAAGATTTCAAAATTGATAATCCTGAAGTTTATGAATATGATGATGAATCAAGTAATTTTACAAGATTTTTCTCAAAAGCAGAAAATTTATTAGATAAAAATTCATCATCAGACCTTTCAATTTTAAAAGAATTGATGGAAAAAGATTCTCCACTACCAATGTATTATTATGGAAAATAGGTGATAAAATGGAAAATATGGAAGTAATTGAAAATAATACTTTAAATAATCAAAAAACAATATCCATACCCAAATTTGCCTATGCAGGTTTTTTCCTAAGACTTATAGCATTTACAATAGATTCAATTGTAGCCTATTCTTTTTCAAATATTATTTTGAAAATTTTTCAAATAAGTCCAGATTTAACTTTTATGAATATAGAATTAAATCCATTGATAGAAACAGGAATTTGCCTATTATATTTTTTAATCCTAACATATTTGAATAATGGTCAAACCTTAGGAAAAATGGCAGTAGGAATTAGGGTAATATCTCTTAAAGATGAAAAATTATCATTTTTTGATTGCTTGGTTAGGGAAGTTTTTGCAAGATACATTCAAAATTTTATAAAAATTTTGTATTTAATAGTAGGATTTAGCCCAAATAAACAATCCTTGGCAGATATGCTAGTGGATACTGTAGTTATAAAAGATGATGTTGTAGATTATCTTTTTGAAAATTAAATAATAATGAAGAAATATTATATCTATACAATCCCTCAAGCACAAATATCGAACTTAAAAATTGTTAATTTCTAAATTTCAAAATTCTAAAATGGAAAATTAGAGCAGGGCTCTCATATAATGCGATTTTTTGATGAATTTTAAGTTTGAAATAAATACATTTTTTTCCGTATGATATTCTTAGTATGAGGATTTGTAATTTTGCCGACAATATGAAATAAAAAGATATATTTTGATTTTTCAAGATATATCTTTTTTTGTGAAAATTTTTATGTAGATTTAATTTTTTAAAATTTGATAATGTTTAAAAAAATTATAAGTATTTTATACTTTTTAAAATACCTATCTTGTGGTATGATTGTTAGGTAGAATTTTTCGAATTAACACAATATGTTGTGTATTAGATATAAAAATAACAATATTTAGGGGTGAACATGGAAGTAAAAAAAAGAGACGGAAAAGTTGTTGACTTTGAAAGAGAAAAGATAAATCGTGCAATCTTTAAATCTTTCAGGTCTGTAGATTCTGTAATTAGTGAAGAAAATTTGGATAAAATTTCCCATAATATAGAAGATACAATTAAGGAAAGATATCCCAAAGATCATGTGGTAACTGTTGAGGAAATTCAAGATTTAGTTGAGCTTGAATTAATTGAAAATAATTACTATAAAGAAGTAAAATCCTACATTCTTTATAGGGCAAAACACAATATGGATAGGAAGGTCCTTACAGATTTTGAATCTTATATTGATGATGAATACACCCTTTCTATTATTAGGGATATTAATGATGAATATGATAATCAAAGATATCCAATTGAGTCTTTGTATTTAAAATTTGAATCATTTACAAAGGCAAATATGACCAAGGAAGCCTTGTTAAACGCCCTTATCAAGGCTGCAAGTGAGCTTACAAGTAAAGAAGCTCCAGATTGGGAATTTATTGCTGCAAGATTTATGATTCATTTGATTAATTTAAAAATTAGTCTTAGCGAAGAAAAATATGGAATTGTTGATTTTAGATCAAAAATCCAATATTTAACTTCAGCTGGTCTTTATGGAGAATATATTTTAGAAAATTATAATAACAAAGACTTAGAAGAATTGGGATCTTATTTAAAAGAAGATAGAAATAAATTATTTACCTATTCAGGTCTTGATTTAGTTGCAAAAAGATATTTAATCAAAACTTTTGAGGGCGAATATATTGAAAGCGTCCAAGAAATGTTTATGGGAATTTCAATGCATCTTGCTATTGGTGAAAAAGACAAGGTATCTTTTGCCAAAAAATTATATGACATCTTATCCCAATTAAAGGCAACTATGGCAACTCCAACCATGACTAATGCCAGAAAGCCCTTTAACCAACTTTCTTCATGTTTTATAGATACAGTTCCAGATACCCTAAAGGGAATCTACCGTTCAATTACAAACTTTGCCCAAGTTTCAAAACACGGTGGTGGAATGGGACTTTATTTTGGAAAAGTTAGGGCTCAAGGCTCTGATATTAGGGGAATAAAAAACGTAGCAGGTGGAGTTATTAGATGGATAAAACTTGCTAATGACACTGCAGTTGCCGTTGACCAATTAGGAGTTAGACAAGGGGCTGTGGCTTGTTATTTGGATATTTGGCACAAGGATATACCAGAATTTTTATCTTTAAAAACAAATAACGGTGATGACAGGATGAAAGCTCACGATATTTTTCCAGCAGTTTGCGTTCCAGATCTTTTCTGGAAAGAATGTAGGGATAATATTGTTGGAGATTGGTATATGTTCGATCCTCACGAAGTTTTGGTAAAATACGGCAAATCAATCGAAGATACCTATGGGGAAGAATTTGAAGAATTTTATCAAAAACTTGTAAATGACAAAGAAATTTCAAAAAGAGTAATTGCCATCAAAGATTTGATTAGACTTTTGATAAAATCATGGACAGAAACAGGAACACCTTTTGTATTTAATAGAGATGCAGTAAATAGGGCAAATCCAAACAAGCACAAGGGAATTATTTATTCCTCAAATCTTTGTACAGAAATTGCCCAAAATATGAGCCCATCTGAAACAGTTAGCGAAGAAATAAAAACTGTTGATGGGGAAACAGTAATTGTAAATACAACAAAACCTGGTGACTTTGTAGAATGTAACCTTGCAAGTCTTACACTTGGAAATATTGATGTAAATGACAAAGAAGAATTAGAGGAAGTTGTTTCAACAATTGTAAGAGCTCTTGATAATGTAATAGACTTAAATTATTACCCAACTCCATATGCAAAAGTAACCAACAAAAAATACAGGGCAATCGGCCTTGGAACAAGTGGTTACCATCATATGCTTGTAAAAAATGATATAAAATGGTCAGAAGAAGAGGCACATCTTGATTTTGTAGATAAGGTTTATGAAGATATAAATTATTTTGCAATCAAGGCATCAAATGAAATTGCCAAAGAAAAGGGATCATATTCTTGTTTTGAAGGAAGTGATTGGGATAATGGAGATTATTTCACACAAAGAGGATATGAAAGCGAGAGATGGGAAAAATTAAAAGACCAAGTTCACAAAAATGGACTTAGAAATGGATATTTATTGGCAATTGCTCCAACAGGATCAACCTCAATAATTTCAGGAACATCTGCAGGAGTTGACCCAATAATGAATAAGTATTTCCTAGAAGAAAAAAAGGGAGCAATAGTACCAAGAGTTGCCCCAGGACTAAACACAAAAACCTTCTGGCTTTATGAAAATGCCTACAATATTGACCAAAATATTTCAATGAGAGCTTGTGGTATAAGACAAAGACACATCGACCAAGCCCAATCAGTAAATGTTTATATAACAACAGAATACACAATGAGACAAATTTTAAATATATACCTAACAGCATGGGAAGCAGGAGTAAAATCCTTATATTATGTAAGAGGAAAATCTCTAGAAGTTGAAGATTGTGATTCATGTGCTTCATAATTTATTTTAAAACTTTAAAAATAATATGAAATAAATTACTTTGGATTTGGGGGAAGAAAGGGGGAGTTTCGATTCTCCCCCCTATTTTCCTCCCCCAAGCCCCTACTTTATTAACCCCCTGCAACCGACCGCTGCGCGGGCTGATTTTGTAAGAAGCTTCGCTTCTTTCACTTAGTATTAGGATTTTATAGAAAAAATTGGGTAAATAAGAATTAGGACTTATTTTAATAAAGGAGATAACATGGAAAAAAAATACAAGGAAGAAGTTTCTAAAAGAGGAATTTTTAATGAAGAAGGTGACATTGACCTTTCTAAAAGAAGAATTATCAATGGAAATACAACCAACCTTAATGACTTTAACAATGTAAAATATACATGGACAAATGATTGGTACCGTCAAGCAATGAATAACTTTTGGATTCCAGAAGAAATAAATTTAAACCAAGATATTAAAGATTATAGAAATTTATCAAAAGCTGAAAAGAAGGCTTATGATAGGATTTTGTCATTTTTGACCTATCTTGATTCAATCCAAACAGCAAATTTGCCAAATCTTCAAACCTATATAACAGCAAATGAAATAAATCTTTGCCTTGCAATTCAAACCTACCAAGAGGCAATCCACTCCCAATCTTATTCCTACATACTAGATACAATCTGCTCTCCTGATGAGAGAACAAGAATTTTGTATTTGTGGAAGGAAGATGAGCATCTTTTAAAAAGAAATAAATTTATTGGTGACCAATACAATGAATTTATAAAAGATGATAGCGAATTTAATTTGATGAGAGTTTTGATTGCAAATTATATACTTGAGGGAATTTATTTCTATTCAGGTTTTTCATTTTTCTACAATCTTGGAAGAAATGGTAAAATGCCAGGAACTGTCCAAGAAATTAGATATATCAATAGGGATGAAAACACACACTTATGGTTATTTAGGTCAATGATAAATGATTTAAAAGAAGAAAGACCAGATTTATTCACTGACGAATTAAAAGAATTCTACCTATCCTTATTAAAAGAAGGAGTAGAACAAGAAATTGCCTGGGGAAAATATGCCATTGGAGATGAAATCCAAGGATTAAATGCACAAATGATTGAAGATTATATAAAATATTTGGGAAATCTAAGGGCAAAAGGACTAGGACTTGGAAAAATTTATGAAGGCTATGAAGAAGAACCCCAATCAATGAAATGGGTAAGCGAATATTCAGATCCAAACCAAGTAAAAACAGACTTCTTTGAAGGAAAAGTTTCAGCTTATTCCAAATCTTCAGTTATTGAGGATGATTTATAAAATATAAAATCAGAGTTTTATTGCTCTGACAGAGTGTAGACAAACCCTCAAGCACGAATATTTGACTCCAAAAATTGTTGATTTCTAAATTTCAAAATTCTAAAATCGCAAACTCGCTGACGCTCAAACAGTGCGATTTTTAACGAATTTTAAAACTTGAAATCAAAGCAATTTTTTCCGTATGATATTCTTAGCATGAGGATTTGTATATTTTGTGAACAGTATAATCAGAGTTTAATTACTCTGATTTTTTTGTGAGTAAATTTAATAAATATAGGAAAGCAAAGATAAGGTTTTATTAAAGATAGAAAATAAAGAGATCTCTCGACAAGCTCGAGATGGGTTAATTTTATATTTTTCTTATTACTAGAGAAATAAGTTGATTTTTAAATTATAAAAACTATAAAACTTTAGCTATTAAATAAATAAATCGCTCACCCATCTCGACCAAACGTAACAAAGTGGAGTGCGCGGAGAGATCTCTTTTATTAAGTATATTTAGGATCAAAGTTATTAAGTATATTTAGGATCAAAGTCAATTTAGAGATCTCTCGGCTACTCTCGAGATGGGGTTAATTCTATATTTTTTTAATACTTAAGAAGAAATCTAATCTTATAAAATCATAAAAATAAAACTCCATAAACTTCAGTAATAAATCCAATCAATAATCACCCATCTCGACTAGATGATTGTGCCTTGATTTGGCACAATCATACATAAAACTGAGTGCAGATTTATAACCGTTAATTTCGATTATAAATCCTGAAAACTGGTGCGAGAGCACGGAAAAATTTGCGTAGCAAATGAGTTTTCATAAGCAAGAAGAAGTTTGCTAAGCAAACGTGTTTTAGTGAACTAAGTGGAGTGCATGGAGAGGTCTCTTTTACTAAGTTTATATAGGATTAAAGTTAATTCATGAGATCTCTCGACTTCGCTCGAGATGTTGTTAAATATCTATTTTTCTTATGACTAAAGAAAAAACTTAAAAATTATAAAGAATTCTAAAATATAGAAAATAAAACTATAACTTTAGCAATAAAAATAATTCGATAAGAACCCATCTCGACCTTGTGGAGAGATCTCTTTGATTAGTAAATATTAAGAAAAAATTATACTAACAATATTAAAATAGACTAAAAATTAAATAAAAAATTATTATACAAATTTTAAAACCAGCTCTTAATTGAGCTGGTTTTAAATTATTTTTATTAAAATAAAAGATTGATATCAAAATCTTTTTCTATCATCTTGTTATCTAACATAAATTTCTTAGTTCTTTCAAATCCTTCTTTGTCTTTATCTGTGATTTTTGTTGAAAAATCATACATTGGGAACATATAATCGTAGGCTTTATCGTCAAGGTCTAGTTCTTTTTTTACAATTTCTTTTGTTTGCTCTTTATCATTTTCCATAAATTTAGAAATTTCAGCTTGGGCATCATCAAGGGCTTTTATTACGTCTGGATGGTCTTTGGCATATTTTTCTGAACTTGCCACACAAATTATGGCATCAATTAGATTTTCACCGTCTGTAATTTCATATAGTCCTGCTTCTTTTGCCTTATAAGCTGCAGGACCTCCCAAAAGTGCCACGTCCAAATTTCCTGAATCTAGGGCAGTTGCAGCATCAGGAATTAACATATTTGAAAATTCTACATCCTTTTCTGTCATATTTTCTTTGTCTAAATATGCTAAAAGTTCTTGGTGAAGGTTTGTTCCTGCAGGGCCTCCAATTTTTTTGCCCTTTAAATCTTTAGGACTTTTTATAGAATCATCTTTAGAAAAAAGTGAAAAAGCTTTTGGTGCTCTTGAATACATATTTAAAACTTTGATATCTTGACCATTAGCTTTTGCAAGAATTGCAGAAGATCCTCCTAAAGCATATAAAATATCAACATCCCCACTTGCAAGAGCAGCAGTTTGGTCAGCTCCACTAGTTATTTCTTTGTAATTGATTTTTACACCTGGAAGGTGTTTTTTTAATATTTCTTTATTTTTTTCTATAATTGATGGAACATTTAATGGTGCTGTTACGTATGTTATGTTTAATTCGTCAATAGATAATTTTTCATTACTTTGTGATACTTGATTTGAAATATTTTCGTTTGAATTATTTTCTTTTTTGTCCGTATTTGAGCAAGCAGTGATTGCGAAAACTAGGGCAAAAAGTGATAAAATTTTTAATAATTTATTTTTCATTTTCTTCTCCTATTATTTTTTTAAATTTATTTCTCAAAATTTCCTTGGAAAGTTTCCCATCTTCAAGGTCAAAATCAGAAACAATTTTTCCATTTTTCATAATTATAAGTCTTTGGCCCACATTGAGGGCTTCTTCTAGGTCGTGACTTACAAATAAAAAACCGGAATTTTTGATTTTCATATAATTAATTAACTCTATTTCTAATTTTTCCTTAGTAATTTCATCCAAAGAGGCAAAAGGTTCATCTAAAAGCATAAAATTATTAGGAAAAATAAGAGCTCTGGCAAGGGAAACTCTTGCCTTCATTCCTCCAGAAAGTTGGGAAGGATAGGCTTTTTCAAATCCTTTAAGCCCCATTATTTTTATCCATTTTTGGCAAAGTTTTGAGTCATTGTTTGAAAATTTTATATTTTCTTCAACATTTTTCCAGGCTAAAAGTCTTGGATCTTGAAAAACAAAGGAAGTTTTAACCTTATCTTTTAAAATTTCTCCCTGGTCAATTTCCAAAAGTCCTCCAATTGTCCTAAGCAGGGTAGATTTTCCACAGCCAGAAGGGCCAATCAAGACATTTCTTTTTTTGATATCAAGATTTAGGTTTAAATTATCCAGAGCTTTGATTTTTTTGCCGTCGATTTCATAGATTTTTGAAAGATTAGATAGATTTATACCAGTCATTTTTCAAATCTCCTTTCAAAAATAAGCTTGCAATTTTTACAAAAATTTTATCAGAAATCATACCTATTAATCCGATTAGTAAAATTCCAACAATGACCTTGTCGGTTCTTGACATAAGCCTTGAAAAATTAATCAAATATCCTAATCCCTTGGATGCAGCAAGCATTTCTGCAGCAATAATTGACCTATAGGCATAACCAAGACCAATTCTAGCTCCAACAAAAATATCCTTTAAACTTGAAGGAAGGACAAGTTTTGTAAAAATTTCCCTATCATCATAAGAAAAAGCTCTACCCATTTCTATCATATTTTTATCAGCTTCCATAAAACCCTTTTGAATATTTAAAAAAATCGGGAAAAAAGATGCCATAAAAACTATGGTAATTTTGCTAACTTCACCAATTCCAACCCATAAAATCAAAAGAGGAATCATACCTAGGGGAGGAATATTTTTCAAAAAATCTAAAATATTTGAAAAATATGGGAAAATATTAGCTTTTAAATAAAATATCAAAGCCAAAAAAAAGGAAAATATAAAAGCTAAAATATATCCCACAAAAACCCTATAAAGAGAGGCCAAAATATTTTCAAAAATAGACCCATCATAAACCATATCTAGGAAAGTTTCCAATACTTTGTAAGGGCTTGGAAGATAAATTGGCGAAAAAATCCCCATCTTATAAATAATTTGCCAAATGATAAGGATGACAAAAAATACAAGAAAATTTTTCTTTAATTTGTAAGTAAAGTTAAATTTTTTCATAAAAACCCCCTAACATTCTATCAAAAAATGAGAAAGTTTATCAATTATTTGTAAAATAAAACTGTAATTTCTAAATATATTAATGAAAGAGTCCATATCAAAAGAAAAATTCTTTTATTAATGTGCAAAGATAAATTTTAATTATAGCTATATTTAATCAAGAGATCTCTCGGCTGCGCTCGAGATGGGTTGATTCTATATTCTTTTTATGACTAAAGGAAAAAATGATTTTAAAATTATAAAAAATATAAAAACTTTAGAAATTAATATTAATTCAAAAATAACCCATCTCGACTAGATGATTGTGCCCTGATTCGGCACAATCATCCCTAAAACTAAGTTCAGATTTATAACCGTTGATTTCGGTTATAAATCCTGAAAAATAGTGCGAGATCACGGAAAAATTTGCGTAGCAGATGAGTTTTCATAAGCACGAAGAAGTTTGCTAAGAAACTTGTTTAGTGAACTAAGTGGATAGATCTCAAATATTTATTATATATATGGTCAAAGTCAATTTAAGAGATCTCTCGACTACTAAAACCCGTTTGCTTCGCAAACGTTACCGTGCTTTCGCACTAGTTTTAGGGAAAAATATGCCAAATCAAGGCATATTTTTCTGCTCGAGATGGGTTAATGCTATATTTTTTTAATGGCTAAAGGAAAAAATGATTTTTAAATTATAAAAATATAAACTTTAGTAATTAAATTTATTCAGTTATTACCCATCTCGACCTTGTGGAGAGATCTCATTTATTAAATTTATATATAATTAAAGTCATTTCTAAAATTTTTCGACCAAGTCTATGTTTAAACTTTTCAATTGTTATTTAAATTTCTACAAGTAAAAAGACAGGTATTAACCTGCCTTTTGCTATAGATTTTATTGGTTAAATTTCAAGGAATTTATAATATTTTCATTTAAAAGTTCGGTTTTGTTTGTATTTTTTAAAGGACCTGTAAGAATCATATTTACATAATAATTATTGGTTTCAAAGGCTATTTTTTCGCCTTCTTTTGTGAATTGTTCTGTGTAAATTCTTACTTTTGATTTCATAAATAATTTATCATGGACCATTTCTTCTTTAACCTCACCCATTGGACTTATAAATGCTGGTGGAATTGTTGTGCCTTGGCTTTGGGAGAAAGATTTATTCAAATCAAGGTCTTTGTCTTTTTTGGTTTTTGAAATTAAAACTTGGTTTATGGTTTTTCCCGAAACTTGACTTTCATATACTGTGAGTGATTCACTATCTTGAGTTTTTTTCATGTTTTTTGGAATATTAAATGAAAAGTCCTCCATATCAACTTTTTCTGTAGCATAAAGATCCATATTTTTGTTAAAAGATTTAAATGATTTTGCTACCATACCAAAATCTTCACTTTCTGGATAAGTTGTTGATAGTAAATCTGCCATTATATATTGAGATGCAGATGATTTTTCCTTATCTTCAATAATTTGAAAACAAAGTACATTGCTAGGGGTAGCCATAAATATATTTGTGTAGGAAAATTTATTATCTTCAATTATTGAGTAGGCAGACTTTTTATAATCGCTATCAATAATTACAGGTTTTTGAATAACATTTGCATTTTTAATTGAAGAATTATAAGTTTCTTTATCGGCTATATTATAAAGTTCATCCTTAATTTCACCTTCAGATTTTTCTCCATCTTTAAATAA
>URRX01000011.1 GCA_900550345.1 uncultured Anaerococcus sp.
AAGCTTGATTTTTATTTTTTTATATGATATAGTGAATTTACGGAAACGATACCGAAAATAGTTTGCATAAATCACTTCTAAATTATAGGGATTTTAAAATTTGAAATCATCAAATTAGAGCCATATTTTTAGCTATTATTTAAAAAATATTTTTGGTAGACGGGAAAATTAAAAATGGAGGAATTTTTTTATGAAATTTAAGAAAACGTTATTAACAACAGCCTTGCTTCTTGCAACATCTTTAACTCTCACATCTTGTGGACAAAAAAAGGATGCTGATAACAATTCTAACCAAGCAAGTGGTGAAAGTGCAAAAGGTTCAGTTTATTATTTGAATTTCAAACCAGAAGTTGAAAAAGTTTGGAATGAAATTGCAAAAACTTATACTGACGAAACAGGTGTTCCTGTAAAAGTTGTTACTGCTGCAAGTGGTACTTATGAAAAAACTTTGAAAGCAGAAATTACAAAATCAGATGCTCCTACACTTTTTCAAATTAATGGACCTATTGGATATCAAAATTGGAAAGATTACACAAAAGATTTGAAAGATTCAGAGCTTTATAAACATCTTATAGACAAAGAACTTGCAGTTAAAGATGGAGATGGTGTTTTTGGAATTCCTTATGTTGTTGAAGGATATGGACTTATCTACAACGATGCAATATTACAAAAATATATAAAACTTGACGGTGCAAAAATTAAAAGTGTTGATGAAATTAATAATTTTGAAAAATTAAAAGAAGTTGCTGAAGATATGCAAGATAAAAAGGCAGATCTTGGCATCGATGGAGCCTTCGCTTCTACTTCTTTAAAACCGGGAGAAGATTGGAGATGGCAAACTCATCTTGCAAATTTACCAATTTATTATGAATATAAAGATAATAAAGTAAAGGATATGGATGAAGTTAAATTTAAATATGCGAAAAATTATAAAAATATTTTCGATCTTTATATAAATAATTCAACAGTTGAACCAAATGCTTTGACAGGAAAATCAGTTACAGATTCTATGGCTGAATTTGCTCTTGAAAAAGCTGCATTTGTTCAAAACGGAAACTGGGCATGGAGCCAAATTTCAGAAGTTTCTGGAAATAAAGTTAAAGAAGAAAATATTAAATTCTTACCAATTTATACAGGAGTTAAAGGCGAAGAAAAACAAGGTATTTGCGTTGGTACTGAAAACTTCTTCTCAATAAATTCAAAAGCTAGTGAAAAAGATCAAAAAGCTACAGAAGAATTTTTAAAATGGCTATTTACATCTAAAAAAGGAAAAGAATTTGTAACAAAGGATCTTGGATTTATTTCACCATTTGATACATTTAAAGAAACTGATCAACCATCAGATCCTCTTGCTAAGGAAGTTGTAAAATATATGTCAGATGAAGACTTATATAATATTGATTGGAATTTCACATCATTCCCAAGCCAAGCATTTAAAGATTTCTTTGGTCAAGCTTTAGGTCAATATGCATCTGGAGAAATGAAATGGGACCAAGTAGAAGATTCTTTTGTACAATCTTGGAAAGATGAAAAGGCAGCTCAAAAATAAAGCTTAAAAGATAATTTTAATTAATCTATCCTAATAAAAAGTCTGAATGTATGATAACTTTATTTGATAATTTCAACATTCAGACTTTTTTTAAAAACAAATCCATAAAGGAGGTTTTTATGGAAAAAATATTGAAAAAATATTTCCCATTTTTTGTCTTACCTACTTTTTTAGTTTTTTGTATAGTTTTTATCATTCCTTTTATTTTGGGAATTGGACTTTCTTTTACAAAATTTACTACAATATTTAATTCTGAGTTCGTAGGTTTACAAAATTATGTTACGGCCCTTTCAAGTGGGCAAAGATTTGGAAAAGCCTTTGTATTTACAGTGATTTTTACGATTATTTGTGTTATTTCTATAAATGTCTTGGCATTTTCACTTGCTGTTGTTCTTACTAGAAAAATTAGGGGAACAAATTTATTTAGGACTGTATTTTTTATGCCAAACTTAATCGGTGGAATAGTCCTTGGTTATACTTGGCAAGTTATGATTGATTCGTTTTTATTAAAATTTGGCCAAACACTTTTGGCAAATCCTAAATTTGGTTTTTGGGGTTTGGTAATTCTTATGAACTGGCAATTGATTGGTTATATGATGGTAATTTATATAGCAGGCCTTCAAAATGTGCCTCCTGCTTTAATAGAGGCTGCAGAAATTGATGGTGCTAGCAAGGGACAAATTTTAAAGTCAATAACAATTCCAATGGTAATGCCATCAATTACAATTTGTACCTTCTTAACCCTTACCAATAGTTTCAAATTATACGACCAAAACCTTGCCCTAACAGCAGGAGCTCCAATGTATAAGACCGAAATGCTTGCCATGAATATAGTTGATACTATGTTTTCAAGAAATGGATTTGAAGGAGTTGGACAGGCAAAAGCTGTCATATTTTTTATAATCGTAGCCTTTATAGCCTATCTTCAAATCAAACTTACTAGAGAAAAAGAGGTGGAACAATAATGAAAGAAAAAACTATAAATGCAATTTTATTTGTCATAATGTTGTTTTTACTTGTGATTTTCCTATTTCCTATTGGCTTTATCCTTATAAATTCTTTTAAAGGAAAATTTTTTATAAGTGATTCACCATTTAGCCTTCCAAAAGGAGATTCCTTTGCAGGTCTTGAAAATTATGTTTCTGGTCTTGCAAGAACAGGATTTTTCCAAGCAGCAGGTTGGTCATTTTTTATAACAATAGTCTCAGTTGCAGTTGTTGTACTTTTTTCAGCAATGACAGCTTATTATTTAACTAGAGTAAAAAATAAATTTACAAAAATAATTTATTATTTATTTGTATTTTCAATGATAGTTCCATTCCAAATGGTTATGTTTCCAACGATAAAAGTTGCAGACATGCTTCATTTAAATAATCCTATAGGTATGGTTGTTTTGTATTTGGGATTTGGAAGTGGGCTTTCAGTATTTATGTTTTCAGGATTTATAAAATCAATTCCAATAGAAATTGAAGAAGCGTCAATGATAGATGGATGTTCGCCAATAAAGCATTTCTTTTATATTATCCTTCCGATTTTAAAACCAACAGCAATCACAGTTGCAATTTTAAATACCATGTGGATTTGGAATGATTATCTTCTTCCATATCTTGTAATAGGAGTAAGCACACCATATAAAACTATTCCAGTTGTAATCCAAATGCTTGTAGGAAGTAATGGAAATAAAGATTTGGGAGCAATGATGGCTATGCTTGTATTATCAATGTTACCTGTAATAGTATTTTATTTAACTATGCAAAAACATATTGTAAAAGGAGTTGCTGCTGGAGCTATAAAAGGATAAAAAAGTGAAAAGAGTAACCATAAAAGAAATAGCATCTTTGTGTGGAGTAAGTGTTAGTACAGTTTCAAGAGCTATCAATAATGGTGGTGAAATTAGTGAAAAAACTAGAAAAAAAATTCTTGATACGATAAATGAAGTTGGATATGTTCCTAACCAAAATGCTAGAAATTTAAAAATAACAAAAACAAAAACAATAGCAGTTTTGATAAAAGGAATTACCAATCCATTTTTTACACCCATGTTAAAGGTTCTTGAAGAAGAAATTACAAAAAATGGCTACGCCTTTGCTCTACAAAAAGTTGAAGAAAATTCAAGCGAGCTAGACCTTGCAGAAAAAATTGTAAAAACTTTAAAACCAGTAGGGATAATATTTTTGGGAGGATATTTTGTAAATGACAAGAAAAGATTAAAAGCTTTGTCTGTACCATTTACAATGACAACAATTATTAATCAAGATTTAAAAATACCAAAATCAACTTGTTTGGGCATAGATGATTTTCTTCAAAGCAAAAAAATGGTAGATTATTTAATCAGTCTAGGTCACAAAAAAATTGCCCTAATAGGAGCAAGAAGTGATGACGAAAGTATTGGAAAACTTAGGCTATTAGGTTACAAAAAATCCTTGGAAGAAAATAATATAAAATTTGATGAAAAATTAGTTTTTTCTCCCCAAAAAGGGATGAATCCATATTCATTAGAACATGGATATAAAATTGGTAAAAAAATTGTAAAAGAAAAAATACCATGTACAGCAATTTTTGCAATATCAGATACAATTGCCATGGGAGCAATAAAATCAATAGATGATTTTGGCAAAAAAGTACCAGAAGATTATTCTGTTGCGGGCTTTGATGGACTAGAGATAAATAAATACTTGCTAAAACCACTTACAACCATAGTCCAACCGGCTTCAGAAATTGCCTATAAATCTGTAAAAGATTTATTTAAAATAATAAATAAAAAAGAATATGAAAAAATAACAAAATTTGATGCGAAATTATATATAGGAAAAACCACAAAAGAAATAGTTAGTTAGGAGTAAAAATGAAAAAATCAGGTATTTTATTACCAGTTCAAAGTCTAAACGGTGATCATGGAGTTGGAGATTTTGGAAAAAAAGCATATGAATTTATAGATATAATAAAAAAATCTGGATTTGATATGTGGCAAATTTTGCCCCTAAATCCCCTAGGTTATGGAAATTCTCCCTACCAACCCTACTCATCTTTTGCAGGAGATGAAATTTATATATCCTTAGAACTTTTGTATGAGGATGGACTTCTTTTGCAAATGCCAGAAAAATTAGACCAAAAATCAAGAATTGACTATGAATTTGTAAGAAAATATAAGGGAAAATATTTAAAATCAGCCTATGAAAATTTCAAAAAAAACAAGGGCTATGAAGATGAAGCTTACAAAGAATTTTTGAAATTTGATTTTGTCTACAATTACGGGTTTTTTATAACATTTAAAAAAGAAAATGACCTAAGGTCATGGAATGAATGGCCAGATGAGATGAAAAATTGGATAAGGGATAAAAAGCTAGATTTAAGTCCTTATGAGGATAAGATAAATTATGAAATTTTTATCCAATATATTTTCTACAAACAATGGATGAAGTTAAAAAAATATGCCAATGAAAATAAGATAAAAATTGTTGGAGATATTCCTTTTTATGTTGGTCTTGACAGCCTTGATGTTTGGGAAAATCAAAAGTATTTCCAAATAACAAAAGATGGTAGAGAAAAATTAATTGCAGGAGTACCACCAGATAATTTCTCAGCTACAGGACAAAGATGGGGAAATCCAATTTATAATTGGGAAAAAATAAAAGAAGATGATTTTTCATTTTGGCTAAATAGGCTTGCCTATAACGGAAAACTCTATGATATTGTAAGGCTTGATCACTTTAGGGCCTTTGATACTTATTGGGTAATAGATGCAAAAGAAAAAACAGCTATTAAAGGAAAGTGGCATTTAGCACCGGGATACGACTTATTTAAAAAAGTAAAAAAAGAATTAAATGATGTTGAATTTATTGCAGAAGATTTGGGAGAAATAAGGCCAGAAGTTTATGAGCTTAGGGATTATTTTAACCTAAAGGGCATGGTTATTATCCAAGAATTTTTAAAACCAAAAGAAGAAAATTACATCAATGCTCCTAAAAATTCAGTATCATATACAGGAACTCATGATAATAAAACCATAAAATCGTGGTATGAAGAGTTAGATGAAGATGATAAGAAAGACGTAGAAAAACTATTTAAAAAACTTGGCATACAAAATAAAAATATAAATGATGATTTTTTTGAATTTGCCATGCAAAGAGAAAGTGAATATGTGATAATTCCTCTACAAGATATTTTGGGTTTGACAGATGAAGCGAGAATAAACGAACCTGCAACACTTGACGATAAAAATTGGTCTTTCAAATTTAAATCTATGGAAAAATTGAAAGAAAAAAAAGAATTTTTGAAAGAAATAATAGAAAAAAACAGAAAATAAATTCTAAATATTAAAATTTACACTGTAAATTCTGATATAAAGGAGAAAAAATGGCGAATTTAAGTTTAAAAAATATAAATAAAATTTACGATAACGGTTTTCATGCTGTAAAAGATTTTAATATGGAAATAGAAGACAAAGAATTTATAATCTTTGTTGGTCCATCAGGCTGTGGAAAATCTACAACATTAAGAATGATAGCAGGACTTGAAGACATAAGCTCTGGAGAACTTGAAATCGATGGAAAAAGAATGAATGATATCCAGCCTAAAGACAGGGATATAGCCATGGTATTTCAAAATTATGCCCTATATCCTCACATGACTATTTATGATAACATGGCATTTTCTTTAAAAATAAAAAAAACACCAAAAGATGAAATCGACAGAAAAGTAAAAGAAGCTGCAAAAATTTTGGGGATTGAAAATTTATTAAAAAGAAAACCAAAACAATTATCTGGTGGGCAAAGACAAAGAGTAGCTATGGGGCGTGCAATAGTTAGAAATCCAAAAGTATTTTTGATGGATGAACCACTAAGTAACCTTGACGCAAAACTTAGGGTTCAAATGAGAATAGAAATATCAAAACTTCACCAAAAATTGGGAACAACAATGATCTATGTGACTCACGACCAAACAGAGGCAATGACTCTTGGTACAAGAATTGTTGTAATGAAAGATGGAGTAGTTCAACAAATCGATACCCCACAAAACCTTTACGACCATCCAAAAAATTTATTTGTAGCAGGATTTATTGGATCACCTCAAATTAATTTAATAGATGTTGAAGTAATAAAAGAAGAAGACGATGTTTATGTAAAAAATGATTATATAAAATTAAAACTTCCAAAACAAAAAGCCCAAACACTTATAGAAAAAAACTATGTAGGCAAAAAAATTGTATTTGGAATAAGACCAGAATCTTTGTATGATGATGAAAATTATTTAGAAAAAACAGAAAAAGAATCGATAGTTGAAGCAAAAATAAGAGTTTACGAACTAATGGGAGCAGAAGTTTACCTATATTTCGACCTTGGAGATGATCAAATAACAGCAAGAGTAAAACCATCAACAAAAGCCAAAGTAGGAGAAAATAGAAAATTTGCTTTAGACATGGAAAAAACTTACTTATTTGATAAAGAAACTTCACTTATTATAGAATAAATTAAACGCTCTTAACTTAGAGCGTTTTTTAATAGGAAGAAATTGGGTATATAAAAAATGATTTTTGTAATATTTAAAATTGGAGTGTATATATGTTAGAATTTAAAAATGCTATTGTAAGGAAACCATGTAAGGCTATGATTGAAGGAATTTCTACTGGGATGTTTTCTGAGGAGGCTCCTATTTATGAAGATTCTTTGAAACAACATGAACAATATGTTAAAACTTTGGAAGATTTAGGTCTTGATGTTTTGGTTTTGGAAGCTTTGGAAGAATATCCAGATTCTTGTTTTGTTGAAGATCCAGCTGTAGTTATGAAAGAATGTGCAATTGTTACTAATTCTCCTATAGAAAGTCGTAATGGTGAAAAACACGAAATTATTGAACCTTTAAAAAAATTCTATAATGAAGATCAAATTTTTTATATCGAAGCACCAGGAACTATGGAAGGTGGAGATATAATGTTGGTTGATAAACATTTTTATATTGGACAATCTGAAAGAACAAATGCTGAAGGGGCTAGACAATTTGATGAAATTGTTAAGAAATTTGGATATACTACTTCTACAGTTGAAGTTACTGAAGGTCTTCACTTAAAGGATTTTGCAATTTATTTAGAAAATAATAATATGCTAGTAAGTGAAAAAATGAATGAAGTAGAAGATTTTCAAAAGTTTAATAGATATGTTGTTGAAAAGGATGAATTGTATGCAATTAATTCCTTATATATTAACGGAACTGTTATGGTACCAAAGGGATTTCCAAAAACACTTGAACATATAAAATCTTTAGGATACCCTGTAAAAGTTGTAGATACAGATGAGTTTAAAAAAATTGATGGAAGTTTAACCTGCTTATCATTGAGATTCTAGTAAAAATACTTGGCTGCAAAATATGAAAATTATTTTGCAGCTTTTTTATTTTGCAAATTTTAATTTATGATTTTTACTATTTAAAAATTTTTCTTATTTGATAAATATTGACAATTTAATTTGTTTTTTGTAAAATTTAGGAGATTATAATGGCTTTAATAATTTTTTAGATTTAATAATATGATTTAAATAAGGAAAGGAGTTTTTATGGAGAAAAGAAAAAGTATTGATCTAACAAAAGATAATATTAGAAAATCTTTGATAGTTTTATCTATACCCTTGACTCTTACAGCTTTTGTTCAAATTGCATATACTTTGGTTGATATGGTTTGGATTGGAAGAATTGGATCAAATGCTGTTGCTGCAGTTGGAGTTTCTTATTTTTTGGCTTGGATTGCTGAAGCTCTTTCTTTGATTGCAAAAATTGGTGGAGGGGTTTATGCTTCTCAAGCTTATGGTAGAAAAGATGAAAAGCTTACGTCTTTGATTCTTCAAAATGGATATTTTCAAGGATTTATTACTTCAATTATTTACATAGTTTTAATTTTAACTTTTAAAACCTATATTATTGATTTTTATAAGCTTGGAAAGGAAGTGTCTGATTTCGCTAATCAATATCTTTCTATTACTACTTTAGGTTATTTGTTTGTTTTTTTAAATCCTATTTTCTCCCAGGCCTTTTATTCTATTGGTGAAAGTGTCACTCCTTTTAAAATAAATACAATTGGCCTTGTTTTAAATATTATTTTGGACCCTCTTTTTATTTTTGGCCTTGGGCCAATTCAAGCCATGGGGATAAGGGGAGCTGCTATTGCAACTGTTACAGGTCAGGCTACTGTTTTTATTATTTTTTTATTTGTCATGAAAAGAAAGGATGGGGTTATAAAAAATTCTTTGGAAAATTTCACCCTTTCTACAAAATGGCAAAAAAGAATTTTTAAACTTGGTCTTCCAGTTTCTTTTATAAGCGGTATCCACGCCCTTATAACTATAATTTTAAATAAACTTATGGCAGGTTTTGGGCCAAAACCAGTTGCGGTTTATTCTATAGGAAGTCAACTTGAATCAATTTCTTGGAAAACTACTGAAGGTTGCCAAGCTGTAATTCAATCCTTAATTGCCCAAAACTATGGGGCAGGCCTTGTCGATAGGGTAAAAAAAGGTGTGAAAGAAAGTTTGAAACTTGTTGGAACTATTGGTCTGATCGCAACAATTATTCTTTTTGGATTTAGAAATTCTTTGTTTAAAGTTTTTGTTCCTGGAGATATAGAAACGATTAATTTGGGGGCAAAATATTTGGCTATTCTTTCAGCAAGTCAACTTATGATGTCGTTAGAAATTGGATCGACTGGAGTTTTTCAAGGCTTATCTGATACAAGAACTCCATCTGCTATTTCAGTAATTTTTAATGCAGCAAGAATTCCAATATCATTTTTATTAATTCCATATTTTGGAGTTTTGGGAATTTGGTTATCAATGACTATAACATCAATAATAAAAGGAATACTTTCTTTATTTTTATTGAGAAAGAAGATGAAAAAGAACTTAAAATTTGCAGAATTCAAATAAAAAAACCACCAATTAGGTGGTTCAGACTGTTGAAAAACTAAATTTTCACACATTTCGAGCGAACGTAGTGAGTCGAGAAATCTCATGAGATCTCTCCATGCGTTCGTTTCACTCACACTAAAACATGTTTGCTACGAAAACTTCTTCATGATTTAGCACTTAGTTTTAGGGATAAATATGCCAAATCAAGGCATATTTATCCCTAAAACTAGTTCGAGAGCACTGAAGAATTCACCTAGTAAATGAGTTTTAGTAGTCGAGAGATTTCATAAAACTTTCAGCATCTTTTATAAATTTTTAATTTTTTCCATATCTATATCTTTGATATTATCAAGAATTATATCGGCTTCTTTTTTTATCTCTTCCCATTCATTTTGGTTATAAGGGAAGTCTTTTATTCCTACGGTTTTTATTCCAAGTTTTTTTGCAGATTTTATAGCATAAAGGGCGTCATCAAATAAAACAGCTTCTTCTGCTTTTATGTTATATTTATCAAGGGCATTTTGCCAATATCCATTTTCATTTTTTTTGAAACCAATGCTATCAGGTGTTTGAATAAAATCAAATAAATTAAAAAGATTTAATCTGTTTAGGGCGTTTTCTAGGTGAACTTTGTCAGTTGATGAACAAATACACATATCATAGCCTTGTTTTTTTAATTTTCTTAAAATTTCTTCAGCCCCAACTTTTGGCATAAGAGAATTTCTGTAAGCCTTAAAAACTGTATCTGAAAAATAATTTATTAATTCTTCCTCACTTTTTTCTGGACAAACATTCTTATTTAGCCATCTTACAGTGTCAATAAAAGTTAAGGCTTCAATTTGTCCTTTTTGTTCAGTTGTTAGTTTAAAATTATAATGATCCAACAATTTTCCAATAGGTTCTAGCCAAATATGCATAGAATCTAGAATAGTTCCGTCACAATCAAATAATAATTTCATAAAATCTCCTTAAAATTTATGTCAGTTTAATATTTTCTTCAATGTAAGCTTTTGGGAAAATTGAAGTCAATAAATCCATGTAGTGGTTAAAATCAATAATTTTGTTAAGACTCATTAATTCAAGATCCACACCAAACCAAGAAATGTTTATATCAGTTTGTTTAAAACCAAGATTTTCATAAAATTTCTTTCTTTTTTGTCTTTGTAAAAGATTGTTAGCATCACTTACACAAGGTTCAATTTCAATAATTATTGTTTTATTTTCCATCTTATTTAAAAGGTCAATAGCTTTTGAGCCAAGACTTAAACCTCTGTAATCACTTTTTATTGCAAAATAATCAATCAAAAGTATATCATCACCATCAGAATCAAGAGTTATAAACATACCCACAAATTCATCATCCAATAAAATTGGGATGATTCTTCCGTAACCATTTTGGCAAACTTTTATAATTTGCTTCATTGGTTTTCTTTCAGCTTTTGGAAAAGCTTCTATATATAAATTATTAATTTCGTCTAAAAATTCTAAGTATGAGTTAGATAAAGTTAAATTCATAAAATTCCTTTCATGTAATCGCTATAAAAATCATTATACTAATAAAAAGGCTCTATTCAAGCTATTTAGCCAATCTGTTCCAGTATGCTATAATAAATTTATAAGGAGAATTAAAATGAAAATATTATTAGATCTATACATAACATTTTTTAAAATAGGGGCCTTTACCTTTGGAGGAGGCTATGCTATGCTTCCGCTTTTGCAAAGGGAATTGGTCGATAAAAGAAAATGGATTACAGAAGAAGAAATGCTAGATTATTATGCGATTGGACAGACAACTCCTGGAATAATTGCCGTAAATACTTCAACATTTTGTGGGAGAAAAAGAAAGGGAAATTTGGGAGGAATAATTGCATCATTGGGATTTATTACTCCATCAATAATAATAATTACTATTATTGCAAATTTTTTAAAAGAATTTTCCAATTTGCTTTTAATCCAACACGCCTTTGCTGGAATTAGAATTGCAGTTTCAGCCTTAGTTTTAAATACAGTAATAAATATGGTAAAAAAAACTGCCAATACAAAAATAAAAATTTTAATATTTGTATTAACTTTTATCGCTATTGGAATATTTTCAATTTCACCAATAATTATTGTTATAGCTTGTGGGATTTTTGGAATTGTTTTTGGAGGAAAATATGCTTAGGTTGATGTGGGAATTTTTCAAAACTGGACTTTTTGCAATTGGAGGAGGGATGGCAACTTTTCCTTTCCTACAAAAAATGGCAGAAAATTATGATTGGTTTACTAGCGAAGAATTATTAGATATGATTGCAGTTTCAGAATCAACTCCTGGAGCAATTGGAATAAATGTTGCAAGTTTTGCAGGATATAAGGCTTACGGAATTGTTGGGGCAATTCTTGCAACTTTCTCCTTGATATTGCCTGCAATAATTATAATTTTAATAATAGCAAAATCTATGGATAAATTTAAAACATCTCTTACAGTGAAAAATGCCTTTGAATTTATAAGACCATCAACAGCAGGCCTTATCTTGGGAGCTATGTTGAATGTAATGGTAATTTCCTTATTTAACGTAAAATTATACCAAAAAACGGGAAATTTCCTTGACTTATTTCAATTAATCCAGCTTGTTTTATTCCTTGGATTTTTATTTTTACTAAGAAAATACAAAAAAATCCACCCCTTATTAATAATAGGGATGGGTGCAGTTTTTGGGATTGTTTTTAAATTGTAAAAAGCAGGAATTTATACTCCTGCTTTTTTAAAATTAAAATCTTGTAGGTAAAATCATTGCAAAATATGCCTTCCACCTGTATTTTAAAATTATTTTCATAAAATCACCTAAAAGTTTTGAGTCCTTATTGTCATAAAGGGCATTTCTTAAATGAGGATAGAGCTTGTAGGAGGCATAGTTTATATTTGTCTTATTATTTGATAATTCTTTATATTGGTCTAAAATTTTTTTCCTACAAGTTTCAGTTAAATTTAAATTTTTATCATTGTAAATTTCGTGAAGTTTTTCCATAAAATATTTTTGTTTTTCTTTTTTTCTCATAAATCTACCTCTAATTTTATTAATTTGATATAATTATAACGTTATCATTCCCATTCCCATTCCGATAGCAGAAGGGAGGGGTTCCATGAAATGTTTATATTCTTTTCTAATATCTATTTTGGCTGGTGTAATTACTCATTGCATAAGCAAATGGTTAGATATATATTATAAGAATGATAACTAGCCTAAAAAAAGCAGGAGGGGCAACTCCTGCTTTTTTTGATTCCATGAATCTATATTCTTTTACTCAAAAGCATTATACTCATTAGATATAAAAAATCAATAAGATTTTTTTAAAGATAAAACTTAGAAATAAAAATTATGATATACTATTTTTGTTATCGTCAACCTAAACTGGTAACAGTTAGGGGGTGATTGGTTTGTTCATATCTCTAGTACTTTCTATCTTAGCGGGTATAATTTGCCACTATATTTGCAAATTTTTAGATAGATATATTGACGATAATTAGGCAAAAAAAGCAGGAGTTGCCGCTCCTGCTTTTTTGATTGGTTGTATACTTTCATATCTCTTAGTAACTACATTATACTAATTAAGCAAAAAAAAGCAAGAATTAAAACTCTTGCTTTTTAAAATTATTTATTTTTTCTAACACTAATTTTGTGAACTTCTCCTAAAATTAATGGGATAAAGGCAAGTGCTAGTATTATCAACCATTGCCAAGTGATTAATTCTAATTCAAATAAATTTCTTAATGGTCCTACATACATTACAATTAAAAGTAGGGCAAATGATAAGAGATTTGCTTTTATTAATTGTTTGTTTGATCCAATTCCTAATTCTTTTAGGGTATATTTTGTACTTCTTACAGAAAACGCTCTTAAAAGTTCGCTTGTAATTAAAGTTGCAAAAACCATTGTGTGGGCCCCTTCTATATTTCCTGGGAAAATCCATTTAAGTCCTATCAAATAAGATGCTAGAACTGAAAATGTAATTGCTAATGATTGGACAATTAGTGAATTTTTTAAGTCTCCAGAAATTATTGATTCTTTTGGATCTCTTGGTTGTCTTTGCATTATATCTTTTTCTCCTGGCTCAACTCCAAGGGCAAGTGCTGGGAAAGCATCTGTTACTAGGTTTAACCAGAGTAGTTGGATAGGTGTAAGTGGAGAAGGTAGGCCAAATAGAATTGATAAAAATACAATCAAAACTTCTGCAATGTTACATGAAAGTAGGAATGAAACAAATTTTCTGATATTTGCAAAAATTATTCTTCCTTCTTCAACTGCATTTACAATTGTTGCAAAGTTATCGTCAACCAAAATCATATTTGCTGTATCTTTGGCAACGTCAGTTCCTGTAATTCCCATAGAAATTCCTATGTCAGCATTTTTAATTGCTGGAGCATCATTTACTCCGTCTCCTGTCATGGCAACTATTTCGCCGTTTTCTTGGAGGGCGTTTACAAGTTGAACTTTATTTTGTGGAGATACTCTTGCAAAAACTCTTTTTTCTTTGGCAATTTTTCTAATTTCCTCATCACTCATATTATTTAATTCTTTTCCTTCAATAGCTTGATCTTTGGAATCTGCAATTCCCAAATCTCTTGCTATAGCGAAGGCTGTTTCTAAATAATCTCCAGTAATCATAACAACATCAATTCCTGATGAGTGACATTCAGAAACTGCTTTTTTAGCCTCAGGTCTTGGTGGATCAATCATTCCAGTAAGTCCAACAAATACCATATCTTTTTCTATATTTTCACTTGTTAATTCTTCATTTTTTATTGAATCAAATTCTCTAAAGGCATAAGCCATTACACGAAGAGCTTGTTTGGCAAGATTTTTATTTTCATCCATTGCCTTTTTCTTTAAATCTTCTGTGAAATCTACAATTTGGCCATTCAATAAAATTTTTGAAGAATTTGAAATAATTATATCAGGAGCTCCCTTTGTCATTGACTTATAATTTTCTTCAATATTGTGGAAGGTTGTCATCATTTTTCTGTCAGAATCAAAAGGAATTTCTTCAATTCTTGGATGCTTTTCTTCCAAATCTTCTTGAACTATTCCCCATTTTTCAGAAAATGTAAGCATAGCTCCTTCTGTTGGATCTCCTATAATTTTATATTGGTTATCTTCACGAGTTAAGTCGGCATCGTTACACAAAGTTGAAATTTTCATAAGAAGTTTTATATTTTCTTCATCTTCGATTTTTTCATCATCAAGTTTTATTTGGCCTTTTGGTTCGTATCCGCTTCCTTCAACTTCATATTCTTTTTCATTTGTCCAAACTTTTGTAATGGTCATCTCGTTTTGAGTCAAAGTTCCAGTTTTATCTGAACAAATTGCTGTTGTAGCTCCTAGTGTTTCTACAGAAACTAGGGATTTTACAATGGCTTTTCTTTCTGCCATTCTGTTCATTCCGATTGATAATACAATTGTTACAACTGCAGTAAGACCTTCAGGAATTGCTGCAACTGCAAGAGAAACTGCAACCATTAGATTTTCTAAAAGTGAATCGCCAGTTCTAAAATATCCAACAACAAATACAATTATACAAACTACAACTACAAGCATTGCCAAAAGTTTTGATAATTTGTTTAATTGTTTTTGTAAAGGTGTATCCTTATCTTCAACTTGGTGAAGACTTGATGCGATTTTTCCCATTTCTGAATCAGATCCAGTTTGAGTTACAATTCCTTTTCCATGACCGTATGTTACTATTGTTGATGAAAAAGCAAAATTTTCCCTATCACCAATTCCTACTTCGCTATCATAAACAGCCTCAGAATTTTTTTCTGCAGCAACTGATTCTCCTGTAAGAGAAGACTCATCTATTTGTAAATTTGATGATTCCAATAAACGCATATCAGCTGGAACAATATCTCCAGTTTCAATTACAACAATGTCTCCTACAACCAATTCTTCTGCTTTTACTTTTATTTTTTTGCCATCACGAATTACACTTGCTTCGGGTGATGACATTTTTTGCAAGGCCTCAACAGAATCTTCAGCTTTTCCTTCTTGAATAATTGACATAATAGCATTAATTACAACTATGGCAATAATTATAAAACATTCAACCTTATCACCAGTAAAAGCTGATACAATAGATGCAACTATCAATAAAATTACCATAGGATCAATAATTTGTTCGGCGATTTTTTTGGCTAAAGATTTTTTTGCCTTAGATTCAATTTTATTTGGGCCGTTTTCTTCAAGACGTTTAGCTGCAAGATCTTTTGATAAACCTCTTGAGCTATCAGAGTCAAGTTTTTTAACAACTTCATTTTTTTGACCTAAATAATCCATTCTACCTCCTAAAAAATTTTTTACAAAAAAGAAAAGACTTCTGGCAAATCGCCAAAAGTCTTGCTACCAGATGGTTTATTCAACCGGGTTAAACCGTAATGACGATTGAATAATTAAGCTACTCCCTCTTGTTGATATAATTATATATCAAATATAGGAAAAATCAATATTAATTACTAGATGCAGCAGCTGCCGCATCATCTCTGTCTTTCATTTCATTAATGCAAAGACATAAGGCTACAAGAACAAGACTTAAAGATTCGTCATAAACTCTTAGTTCGTATTGATCTGTAAAAGCGAAAAATTTCTTTTTCATGTCAGCAACTAAATTATTATTATAAAAAACCTCAAAATCATGATCCATTATGCTACCTTTTAAAGTAAGTTTTTTTCCTTGGTAAGAAATATCAACTTTTCTTTTTAAAAATGATAGTTTTTGATTTATTTCCATACGACTTCCATCATAAAAATCTACGTAATAAGTTTGGAGAAAAGAAAGAATTTTTTTGGAAATATTAAACAAAATATTTCCATCCATATCTTTTAACTTTGCCTTATAACCTACAAATTTAAAATCTTGGTCAAAATAAAATACTTCATTTCCCTTTTCATCCAAAATTGGATACTTATCTGTAATTTTAAAAAATTTTTCTTTAAAATAATATTTTTTCATAAAAAACTCCATTTCTTTGCTAAATTTATACCCTAAAAATTATTTTAAAACAAAATTATAAATTGTTTGTAAAATAAATACTTATCATGTTGACATTTGTAATCTAGGGTATAAAATTAGATGAGATATCATATAAATAGGATATAATTTATTTTTTATTATTAAGGAAGGAAAATGAGAAATATTAGAAAAAATAAACAAAATTTTTTGGAAAAATTGTCGGATAAGATTACATTAAATCCACCCTTGTATTTAACTTTGGGTTTTGCAATTTTAATCCTTATAGGAGGATGTATTTTATCTTTGCCAATTTTTACAAGAAGTGGAAAGTCTACAGATTTGATTGATTCAATTTTTGTAGCAGCATCTGCATCTTGTGTTACAGGTCTTACTACTGTAAATACGGCTGAGCATTGGAATACTTTTGGTCATATTTGGATTATGATTTTAATTCAAATTGGAGGACTTGGAGTTATGACTTTGGCGACTTTATTTCCTTTAATTTTAAGAAAAAAGATTGGTTTAAAATCAAGACAAATTTTAAAGGAGCAATTAAATATTGACACCCTTCAAGGTATTATGAGACTTTTTAGGTATGTTTTGGTTTTTACTTTTTTGGTAGAATTTTTGGGAGCATTTTTATTATCTCTTCGTTTTGTTCCAATGTTTGGTATGGGAAAAGGATGGTGGTATTCAATTTTCCATTCAATTTCTGCTTTTTGTAATGCTGGTTTTGATCTTTTGGGGGATTCAATATATCCTTTTAGAAATGATCCTTTAATAAATATAACCTTGATGAGTCTAATTGTAATTGGTGGACTTGGTTTTATGGTTACTGCAGAAATTTTTAGAAAAAGATCTTTTAAAAAATTATCTACTCATGCAAAATTAGTTTTAATAATAAGTGCTGTTCTTATTGTAATAGGAAGTCTTGCTTTTTATTTGATAGAAAGACAAGCTGGAGGAGTTTTATATCAAGAAGGAATTAAAGGCTCTATAATGCAATCAGCTTTTCAATCTATTTCTGCAAGAACTGCTGGATTTTATTCTGTAAAATTAAATCAAATGCACGACACTAGCGTTTTGTTATTAATAGTTTTGATGGTAATAGGGGGATCTCCAGGATCAACTGCCGGAGGATTAAAAACAACTACTTTTGGTATTTTGGTTATTTCAACAATTTCAATTTTTAAACAAGAAGATGAGGTAACAATTTTTAATAAACATATTGGTTCAAAAACTATTAGAAAAGCTCTCGCAATTATAATGGTTTATTTGGGACTAATATTTTTGGTTATTTTTATTTTATCTTTAAGTGAAAACTTTAAAGTTTTAGATATTTCCTATGAAGTAGCATCAGCATTTGCAACAGTTGGTGCAAGTAGAGGAATTACAGGAGATTTTTCAAATATTGGTAAAATTTTGATAACTTTAAGTATGTATTTAGGAAGAATTGGTCCAATGACAATGGCTTATTCATTTGGACTTAAATCAAAAACAAAATATATTAGATATCCAGAAGCAAATATTAGTATAGGTTAGGAGATAAATATGGATAAAAGTGTAATAGTTTTAGGACTTGGAAGATTTGGACAAAGAGTTGCAACTAAACTTTTTGAAGATGGACTAGAAGTTATGGCAGTCGACAAAGATTATGATTTGGTTCAAAATATTTCCGATAAGGTAACAAGCGCTGTTCAATGTGATATTTCAAATGATAAAGCTCTTGAAGAATTGGGAATGGGAAATTTTGATGTGGCAGTAATAGCTACTGGAGAAAGTTTGGAAGCATCAATGGCTGCAACACTTTTTGCTAAAGATCATGAGGTGAAAAAAATAATTGCCAAAGCAACTTCCAAAAATCACGCAAGAATCTTGAAAAAAATTGGGGCAGATCAAATTATATTTCCAGAAATTGATATGGGAGAAAAACTTGCTAGAAGTATAGCAGGATCAAATCTTCTTCAATTTTTCCATTTTTCTGACGATTATTCTATGATAGAATTAAAAGCCTTTGATGATATAGTTGGAAAAACTTTATCAGAAGTAGATTTTAGAAAAAAATATATGATGATGGTAATTGCTTATAAAAGAAATGGTGAAATGATAATAAATCCGGATGCGACTTGGGAAATTGAAAAAGATGATACCCTAGTTTTATTAGGAGATAGTGAACACGCAGAAAAATTACAAAAAGAAGTAGATAGATATAAATAAATCTTTTTAGGAAAACGAAAATTATCATTACAATCGTTGGAAATTAAAGGATGAAAAAAATCGAAAAAAAAGTTTGCATTTTTAAAAAATCATGCTATAATAATATTAGCTAGTAAATAGCTAGGTTTTTCATTATTAATTCCTTATAGTTTTCCCTATAGAAAACTAGGACTAACTTATTCTTTTCTATATTATAAAAAGGCCCTTAGAGGTCTTTTTATTTTGCCTAA
>URRX01000012.1 GCA_900550345.1 uncultured Anaerococcus sp.
ATCTATGAAAGGAATATATTTTTCATACAAACTTTCATACAAATCGCTTATAAAGGGCATTTTAAATTTACCCTCTTTACTATTTATAATAAATTCATTATCTTTATAATAAATTTTTAAAATATCATCATTATTAAATTTAAAATCTGGACTTTGCATCAATACCAATTTCATTATTTCAACTATATTATCAATTTTTCCATCATTAAAAATCGAAATTTTTTCTTTCAAATCATTATCATCTTGGCACATTCTTATCAAAAAATCACTAGCCTTATTTTTATTAAACTTATCCAAAAGTTTCAAAGAAGACTTAAAAGCAAGCTGATTTCTTTTTTGACTAAATTTAGGATCATTTACAAACATTAATTTTTTGTCATTATCTGTGTAAACATACCTATAATTTAATTTAAATAATTTTTTGCAATAAGGGCATTCGATAAGGCCAATATTTTCTAGAAAATCTTTATCATTTATAGAAAAAACTGCTGTTGGCAAAGATTTTGTAAAATTTGCCCCACAAGATGGGCAAGATAATTTAAAATCTTTATCTCTAGTATCTATTTCTTCATTATTTTTTATATATGATAAAAACTCATCAAGTGAGGAAAAAACTAAGTCTGCTTGACTTTTAATTAAATCAGAATCATCCAAATCAATTATTAAAACAACCTTGGCCCCACTTTTTTTTGCAGCTTTTACTCCTGCCAATGAGTCTTCAATAATATAAGTTTTATTTTTATCCCCACCAATTTTTTCCATTGCCATATTAAAAATTTGTGGATCAGGCTTACCTTTTGTGATATCATCTGATGAAACTATTTTATCAAAATAATCTCTCACTTCTTCCCTATCAAGTAAAAAATCAATTCTGCTTTTTATAGAAGATGAAGCAAGGCCAATCTTTTTATTATTTTCTTTTAAATATGTTAATAAATTCAAAAGTCCAGGCTTTTTAAGGCTGTAATCTAGTTCATTAAATCTTTCATCTCTCAAATCATTTAGTTCTTTACGAATTCTAATGGCCTCTTTCTCATCCATAGAAAAATTTTCTACCATATAAGCTATTGATTCCTTGCTTTGTTTTCCAGATAAACGAACCTTATCTTCTAAAGCAAAATCAAATCCTTCTTTTTTTGCAATATCTAACCAAGTTTGATAATAAAATTTTTCAGTATCAAAAATGGTTCCATCCATATCAAAAATAAAATAATCCATATTAAAACTCAATCAAATTCAATCCCAATTCTTCGTCAAATTTTCTATTAATATCTCCATCAATTATTGTTACAAAAATTTCTGCAGTCAAAGAAATTACAGCTTCATTTAAATGACCTGCTATAGCATCTCCTGCAATATCTCCTGTTAAAGCATTTGTTTTTGCCTTTCCACAAGTGATATGAAAATGAGTATAAAGTTTTCCATCTTTATTAGAAATATTTCCGCAAAGATTTGCAATTTCTAAATCTTCTTCGTATTTTTTTATATTATAATCTTTAGTTTTTGGATCAAAAAGTCCAACTTCAAGATTATCAGTTGCCCCAATTCCTGTCAAAAAACCTGCCTTAATATTTTCTTTTTCAAGAATATTTCTAACAGATTCAACAAGTTTGTCTCCCTTTTTTAATCTGATAACTAATTTATCACCAAATCTTTTATAAATCATAAAAAAATCCTTTCATTTTTCACTTTAAATTCCACATTCTTTAAACATTATACCCAAATAAAAGATAGTTGTTGATTTTTAAAATTAAATTTTTAGTTTTAAATTTTAAAATAAATTAATAAATTAAATTAATTCTTCGTTATGTTAGGGCGGAGGAAATGGGGGAGTTTCGATTCTCCCCCTTTTTCCTCCCCCTAACGACCCCCTCTTTTTTGCCCCCCTGCAAACGACCATTGCATGGAGCTGGTTTTGTAAGAAGCTTACGCTTCTTTCAAGTTTTTAAAATTTGATTGCTGTTTAAAAATAATTATAAATTCAAGTGAATTATTAGAGAAAATTTTTTGAACCTTAATATTTATTTTTTCTCTTTTAATGAACTTTGAATTTATTTTAGGTTTTTATTTTTATTAAATTTGGCTAATCAAATTAAAAAAAGAAAGAAACGTAAGTTTCTTTCTAATTTTGCTCCCTGCAAGGGCCGGTTAAGGGGGTTCGTTGAAAGGGGTTCAAGGGGAAAAATTGTGGGGACAATCGGAAGTCCCCTAATTTGTCCCCTTAGTAACGAAGTATTAAATAATTATAAAAATAAAATTTAAGATAAAAAACAAAAAATCAGCATTTAAAAAAGGACTATTTCTAGTCCATTTTTACTCTTTTTGCTACTGCAATTGCAAATATACTTGCAACTATTACTGAAATTATTCCGTTTATTGAAGAAACTCCAAGTTTTTGTACAACTTCTACCATATTTGCTTCAAATGATAAGCCCATAGCTATTTTATTTTTTATAAATGTATAAAGCAAATAAAGAATTATATAAGTCAATTGTCCACAAAATCCAGCAAGGGCTGCTTTTAATTTTTCGTTTTTAATTTTTACTTTTTTAAAAACTAAACCTGCAACAAAACCCATCATAAATTTATTTATGAAAGTAAATGGAGCTGATGCGAAATAAAGTGGATTGGTTAAGTCAAATATTGCAGATCCAATTCCTGCAGCAAGTCCACCAAGTCCTGGTCCTAAAATTATTCCTCCTAAAAGACAAAAGACATTTCCCAAATGAAATCTTGTATCTCCCATTGGTGTTTTTAGTGGAATTTGAAAAAATGCTGAAAAAATAAATACCAAGGCTATAAAAAGTCCTGTGTATGTAATTTTTTTTGTAGTTAATTTATTCATAAATCCTCCCAATAAATTTATTATTACTAATCAATTATATATTATATTTTAAATTGTGTAAATATATCATTTCCCCTCATAAATTTTTATAAATATTCAAAATTTAATTTCTTTAATTTCTTAAATTTTATCGTAAAATATTAGAATGTAACATGGGTTACAGAATTTTATTTATTTTTTTAATATAATGAATTTAAAATAGTTTAAAGGAGTTTTAAATGAGTGAATTTTTAGGACCAATACATTTTATGATGTATGATAAGATAAAGTTTCAAGATAAAATAACAAATTTTATTTTGGATGGAAATACAAAAGAAATCGATGAAAAAATCTCACCTGTTTCAACAGATAATTTGGAAAATTTAATCGATCAAGAAAATATTCACGGTTGGCTTGATTCAAAAATTGATGTTGTTGAAAATAGACTTGCCTATGCAATAAAAAATAGTCAAGACACAAAAGAAAAGTTATTTGAATTTGGAAAAAAACAAGCAGATGGAAAAAATTTCTCTAATTATAATGAAATTTTTGAGGATTTAAATACAATGATGCTTGATGGAATGCCTTGTGATAACGGACTTTCTGCAACAATCGATGAAAATGGGGATTTATTTTTAATTACAAATGTAAATACCCACGAAAAATATTTCAAAGATTTTATAAATCCAGATGATTCTCTTTCAAATACTTGTGAAGGAGGCCACAGTCACGACCACCACGAAGCTTTTGAAATTAATAAAAATGGTTTTGAATTAAAAGAAGAAAATTCTCCTTACCATGAATATAGGTATGAATTTTTGAAAGGATATTTCCATAATTCTCCTTATGGCGTTGACCTTGTTGGTGGAATTAATTATAGAATTTATAAAAAATAATATAGGAATTTAAAAAGAGCAAGAATAAACTTGCTCTTATTTTTTATTTTTTTTAATTTTTAATTTTTTTCCTCTTCCAAATAATTTGTTTGTTGAATAATTTAGAATGTTTTTCTTATATACTCTTGCAGCAACTATATACATTAGAATTATTCCAAGCAATAAAATTATTAGGGAAACCATTCCTTGGAAAAGACTTGCGTTTTCGTAAATTAATCTCATTGGCATGAAAAATGTTGATAAGAATGGAATATATGAAAGTATTTTTATAAATAAATTTGGTTCGCTTCCTACAAATGATATTGAAATAAAATAGCAAAACATTATTATTAACATAATTGGTGTAGCCATTTTTCCAGCGTCTTCTTGTTTTTGTACCAAAGATCCAAGCATAGCTGAAAGTATTATATATAAAATTAATCCCAAAATCATAAATAAAATTATTTGTCCAACTAATTGTCCATTTATTCCCTTAAATAAATCGGAAATATTTATATCTATCATTGAAAGAATCTTATCATAAAGACCGGTAAATTTAATTACTGCAAATCCCACAAGTCCTAATATTAAATAAATTCCAAAATGAACAAGCATAGCAAGGATTGTTCCAAAAATTTTTCCTGCCATATAGGTTCCTGCTCTTACTGATGAGAAAATAAATTCAAGCATTTTTGATCCCTTTTCTATGGCAATATCTTGCATTATTATTTGTGAATAAAAAATTAATACAAAATACATAACAAAAATCGTTGCAAAAAGAGCGACCATATTTCCAGGATTTTTTAGATTATCTTTTATTTCATGAAGCTTAACTTGAGGCTTTTGGCTAATTATTGCATTTTGCTTGGCATTTATATTTGAATTTTTCAAATTTTCTTTTCTTTGCATAGACTCTGCCAGAGAATTTATAACAAGCATAGGGGTTTTTGCTGTTGTATCCCCATAATAATCAAAATTTAAAAGACCATCTTTATTTTTAACTTCAAGATATGCTGAAATATCCTTATCTTTTAGAGCTTTCTTTGCTTCTTTTTTGCTTTTAAATTCAAAATCTACCATTGAATTATTTTGGAAATTTTTCTTATATTTTTCTTCAGTTACAACTGCAATTGTATCAGGAGTCTTGGTTGAATAAGAAATATAGGAAATTATTCCAATAATTACTGCCATGATAAAAGGCATAAGAACCATAACCCAAAAAGATCCAGATTTTAGATGTTTTTTTAAGGTATCAATAGATACAGTCATAAATCTATTCATTTTCTTCCACCTTTCTTGCAAAAATTTCATTTAAAGTTGGAGGTGATTGGTCAAAATATGGGACAAAACCAATATTATCAACAATTTTTTTGAAAATCACCTTAGCATATTCCTCATCTTTTAAAATAAAAGTCCACTTATCACCATCTTGAGAAATCATTTCAATATTTTCATCATTTAGGAAAAATAAATCTTCGCTTGATTCAACCACAAGTTTATTTCTTTCATAAGAATTTCTGATCTCTTGAGGAGATCCATTTAAAACTATATTTCCTTTTTTAAGCATAATTAATTTTTTGCAAAGACTTTCCACATTTTCCATATTATGAGATGAGAACATAATTGTTGTTCCTTCTTTGTTTACATCTTTAATTATTTTTTCCAAAAGTCTTATATTATATGGATCAAGGCCTGAAAAAGGCTCGTCCAAAATTACAAATTCTGGCTTATAAATTAAAGCGCAGAGAAGTTGGACCTTTTGTTGGTTTCCTTTGGAAAGCTCCTTTATTTTTGATGATAATTTTCCATCAATTTCAAAATAATCAAACCACTCTTTTAATTTTTGATCTGAAATTTTTTTCATTTTATTTAATTTTGCAAAATATCTTATTTGATCTTCAACTTTTCTTTTTGGATCAAGAGATCTTTCTTCTGGCAAAAATCCAATTTTTTCTAAAGGAACTTTCGAAAATTTTTTGCCATTATAAGTAATATTACCGTTATATTTTGTATAAAAGTTCATTATACACCTAAAAAGCGTGGATTTTCCCGCACCATTTTGGCCTATAACTCCAAAAAGTTCCCCATCTTTTACTTCAAAATCTATTTCTTTTAAAGCATCAAGATCGCCAAAACTTTTACTTAGCCTATCTACTTTTAGCATAAATACTCCTTAATTTTTGTAAAAACCTATTCATGATTATTTTACCATACAAATTACAATAAAAAAAAGATAAGAAATTATTCCTTATCTTTTTGTTTTTCAAACTTTATAAATTTTAAAATTTCAAAATCAATCGAATTAATTACAATAGCAACCAAAACGCCAACCAAAGTATCTAAAACCCTATTTACCGCAAAATCAATTGCACCAAAATTTTCTCCTGCATGATTTATTGACACTGATGCCAAAACTATACACATTATAGAAATTGCATTAGGTTTTTCTAATGAAGAAACTAGCCAAATTAAAAATGCCATAATTACAGATAGCAAAAAATACTCTTCTATTTCATTTGTAAGATTTTTCTTTACAAACAAAAGATATAAAAATCCAACAAAGCCACCAATTAAAGTCCCCAAAATTCTATTTAAACCAATATCAATAGAACCTGTTACGTCATTTTTTGTACAAATTATTGCAGCTATTGCCGAATAAAATGGAAGAGCATCGGCTGATCTAAAATGTGAAATGGTAAAAGACAAAAAAACTGCTAGGGAAGTTTTAAAAATTCTTTGCCCTGGTTTTTTAAATTTCATATCGTTAGCCTATCAAATAAAAAGTCAAAAAATGTTTGGTCGTTTACCCTATTTGCTACATATTTTTTATTTTTAGAAGATATTTCAGTAATTGAACCCCTATCAAATTCTTCATTAACTTTTATAGCTTTTTCTTCAAAAATAAAAGCTTGAGGTTTAACTACCATGTAAAGCAAAATAGCAGCTTTCAATTCCCTTTCATTTTTTGGATAAATCTTATAAATTTCTTTTATTTTATTTAAAACCGGATCAGAATCTGTTTTTTTCAAAACTTCATCAGGCAAAGACAAAGAATTTGAAAGATCAATTGGCAAAATAAAAGTATCAATACTTTCATTCAAAACAATATTTGCAGCCTTTGGATCTGTAAAAAAATTAAATTCTGAAGACTTAGTAATATCACCAGATGAAAAATTTGATCCTAAAATAAAAATATGGTCGATATAATCTACAAAATCTTCATATTTTTCTATAGCTTTTCCTATATTTGTAAGAGGACCTGTTGCAATAATATCAAGTTTTCCACAATCTTTTGCCAAATTATAAAGAAAATCTTCAGGTTTATCTTCTGATAAGTAGTCATCTTTTTTATCAAAAATCACAGAATTTTCTCCCCTAGTCAAAATTTCTTGATTTTTCAAATTAAAAGATGAGCCCTGGCAAATTGGCAAAATCAAATCTTCCATACAGGTCATAGACAAAATATTTAAAGCTGCACTTTTTGCATCCATAAAAGAATTTACAGAAGAAATCCCAACAATTTCAAACTCATTAGAATTAAAAGCAAGCTTCAACATCAAAATTTCTGACAAACTAAAATTAGTATCTATATAAACAAATGGTTTTTCCTTTTCCATAATTCACTTCCTTTAATAAAAATTATACTAATATAAAGGAATTTTTCTATTGATAAAATTTAAGGATTAAATATTTAGATAAAAAATTGGATAAACAAAAAGAGATCTATCCACTCACTTCGTTCGGTCGAGATGGGGAATGTGTAAATGTAATTTTAAGCTAAAGTTTAAATTATTTGATTCTTCTTTATTAAACTTTTAATCTAAAAATAGATATAAAATAAAATTATAATTTTGAAAAAATTCAATAAAAACTTTCTTCAGTTCTAAAGAAAATCCAATAATCACCCATCTCGAGCAGATAAATATGCCTTGATTTGGCATATTTATCCCTAAAACTAGTGCAAGAGCATGGAAGAATTTGCCAAGCAAATGAGTTTTAGTAGCCGAGAGATCTCATTAATTAAATTAGGCTAAAATTTCAACAATTCTTTGAATTCAAAATTTAATTATTATTTAACCAATTAATAGCACTTGTCACAAACAATCCTACACCTATTGGCATAGCATCTTCTGAAAAATCTACCTTTGGATTGTGGTGGGAATAATCATTTCCTGGGACTTTTGAATTTAGTAGGAAATAAACAGTAGGAACTTTTCTTGAAACAAAAGCCATATCCTCACTTGCCATTAGCCTTTCACCAGAAATCATTTCAATATCAAAATTCTCTTTCACATAACCTACAAGCTCCTTTGTAAGAGATGGATCAGAATAAAGGGAAGGAACTGACGCAAAATATTCTAAATTAATCTCACATTCTGTAACTTTTGAAATTCCATCAACAATTTCCTCAATTCTTTTTTTCAATTTTTCCCTAATTTCTGGGTCATAAGTTCTCATTGTTCCTTGTAAAATTGCTGTATCAGGAATAATATTTGAATTTGAACCTGATGAGAATTGACCAAATGTTAAAGTTGTATGCTTTGAAGGATTTGCATCACGACTTATTAGTTGATTAAATTGTTGGTAAATCATTACACCTGCATTTATTGGGTCTTTTGTGGTGTGAGGATATCCGCCGTGACCTCCTTGACCCTTAATTGTTATTTTAAAATTATCACAACTTGTCGCCATGTAACCCTCATAATAAGAAATTGATCCAGCCTCGTGACTTAAATTTGTGTGAAGGGCAAGTGCCACGTCAACTCCATCAAGAACTCCATTTTCGATCATCATTTTTGAGCCTTCAAAAATTTCTTCAGCAGGTTGAAACATAAACTTAACCTTGCCCTTAAAATCTTTTTTGTGATTAAAAATAATTTTTGCAGTAGAAATTCCAATTGCTGTATGAAGATCATGACCACAAGTGTGAGCAAGTCCCTTATTTTTTGATGAAAAATCTAGACCACTTTCCTCATCCATTGGAAGAGCATCCATGTCAGCCCTAATGAGAATAGTTTTTCCTTTACCTTTTTCGCCCTCAATTGTTGCAAGAATTCCACTTTCACCAACTTCCTCGTAAGATATTCCAATTTCTTTCAATTTACTTATTACATATTTCTTAGTCTTAGGAAGTTCTAAACCAAGTTCAGGATTTTCATGAATATGCCTACGATTTTTTATTAATTCATCTTTAAGTTCATAAGATTCTTTAAAATAATTTGCCATAAATCCATCCTTTCTATATTTTAAAAATTTTATAAAAAAATATTATTTACCTAATAAATATACCCAAAATTTTTACATGAATTTTTAACTTTTCTTTTATATAAAGTTGTTTGATAAAATACAAATTAATCAAATAAATATAAGAAGATGAGCATTTTTTGTGAATATTTACAAAAAATAACTTATATATTAAAATAGTTTCTAATATAGGAGGAAAAAAATGAAAGAATTTTTGAAAAGTAAAGGAATAAGTTTATCAGCAAAAGTTTATTTTATTGACGCCTTAGGATCAATGGCCTTTGGACTTTTTGCAACACTTTTGGTAGGGACAATATTAAATACTATCGGAAACTCTTTTGGAATTGAGTTTTTATCTAAAACTATCTGGCCCCTTGCTCAAGAAGCCACAGGCCCTGCAATCGCAGTTTCAATCGCCTACGCCCTTAATGCTGATAGGTTGATTTTATTTTCATCTACAATTGTAGGACTTGCCGCAAATAAATTGGGCGGACCAATGGGAGTTTTTATAGCAACCCTAATTTCTGTAGAAGTTGCAAAATTAGTTTCAAAAGAAACAAAAATTGACATAGTCCTAACCCCAATTGTTACAGTTTTAATTGGAGTATTTATAGCAAATTTAGTAGGACCTTTTATCCAAGCCCTAATGACAAAAATCGGAATTATAATAATGGATGCAACCAAGCAAAAACCTTTTATAATGGGAATAATTGTTTCAGTAATTGTAGGAATAGTATTAACCCTTCCAATTTCATCAGCCGCACTTTGTATGACCATAAGTCTTTCAGGCCTTGCCGCAGGAGCTGCAACAATTGGTTGTTGCTGCCAAATGATCGGATTTGCAGTAATTTCATTTAGAGAAAATAAAACTCAAGGCTTAATTGCCCAAGGACTTGGAACAAGTATGTTACAAATGCCAAACATAATGAGAAATCCAAAAATATTAATCCCACCAACACTTACATCAGCAATACTTGGACCAGTTTCAACAATAATTTTCAAACTAGAAAACTCCCCAATAGGAGCAGGAATGGGAACATGCGGTTTAGTAGGACAAATCTCAACCTTCACAGCAATGAACCAAGTAGGATTTTTCAAATTGTTATCAGTAGTAATTCTAATGCACATAATCCTACCTGCCCTAGTTTCTCTTATAATTTATTATTTTGTAAGAAATATAGGCTGGATAAAAGATGGAGATATGAAGTTGGATTTTTCTAAATAATATATTTTAAGCAAAAAAATAGACTATGTATTGACATAGTCCATTTATTTGCCATTTTCTATATCATCTATTAAATTAGTTACATCACTTAGATCTAAAAATGTTATAAAATTCAAGATATTTGCAAGTGATTTTGATATTTTGTATTTTAAGCTTTTTTTACTTTTTTTCTTATTTTTATCAGATTGATAGATTGCAAATAAGACTACAAAGATAGTTAAAATAATTAAAATTAAATCTATTATAGCTTAATTTTTATTTTTTCCTATAAATTTTTTAATACAAAAATATACAATGGCAAAAGCAAAATAGAATATACTTGAATTTGTACTATAAAAATCAACATCTAAAAATAAATTTAGTATTAAAGTTATGAGAAAAACTCCACCCATTACTTCTAAAGTTTCATTTAAAGGATTTTTCATAAATAGTCATCCCCCTTATTTTCTATAAAATAATATCAAAATTATTTTTTTCGTAACAACTTCCTATTAAAGACTTACCCGGTATTAGCTTGATTAAACTTTTAATATTTTGAGAGATTATTTTTGTGAATTTAAAAAACGTGCTTATGGAACGATTCAGAGCATATACAAAGTATAAATTTAGATAATATTTTATTTTGAAATAAAAATTAAACTAAGTACCATCTCGACTAAGTGAGTGAAACGAACGCATGGAGAGATCTCAAGAGATTTCTCCGCTCGTTGCACTCGGTCGAAATGGTTGAAAATTGAGTTTGTCGACAACCTGAATGTACCACTGGCACATTTTTAAGCTGATTAACGTAACTTATCACTTTATTTTTAATAATTTAGCTTATTTTTTTATTTTGCTATTTGTAATTCTTCGTTCAAGTCCGCGGGATAAATATTAAAAACGTGCACACAGGCACGTTTTTAAGCTAATTAACACGCTAATTTATCATTCATTTTTTTAATAAACTAGCGTAATATTTTGTTTTTCTTAATTTATTCTTCGTTTTACTCCGCGGGATAATCATTGAAAATGTACCACTGGTACATTTTCAAGCTGATAAACGCTAAATTATCGTTCTTCTTTTAATAAATTAGCATAATATTTTGTTTTTCAAAAATTATTTCTTCGTTTTACTCCGCGGGATAATCATTAAAAATGTGCCACTGGCACGTTTTTAAGCTGATTAACGCTAACTTATCACTTTATTTTTAATATTTTAGCTTATTTTTTTATTTTGCTATTTGTAATTCTTCGTTCAAGTCCGCGGGATAAATATTAAAAACGTGCACACAGGCACGTTTTTAAGCTAATTAACACGCTAATTTATCATTCATTTTTTTAATAAACTAGCGTAATATTTTGTTTTTCTTAATTTATTCTTCGTTTTACTCCGCGGGATAATCATTAAAAATGTACCACTGGTACATTTTCAAGCTGATAAACGCTAACTTATCACTCACTTTTTAATAATTTAGCTTATTATTTTATTTTTCTTAATTTATTTCTTCGTTTTACTCCGCGGGGTAATTATTAAAAACGTGCACAAAGGCACGTTTTTAATAATTACCTAATCTTGATCGCTGTATTGTTTTAGTTTTCCTAGGGCTTGATTTTCTATTTGTCTGATTCTTTCTCTTGATAAGTTATATATTGTTCCGATTTCTTCTAATGTTTTTGGTTTTTCGTTATCTAGGCCATATCTGTAGATTATTATTTGTTTTTCTCTTTCTGATAGTTGGTCTAGGGCTTTCATTAGGAAATCTTCCATATCTTTTTTTAGGATTTGATCATCTACTGGGATTGAATCGTCTCCTACCATATCCATTAGCTCATCGCCGGTTGAATCTTCTGAGTCTAGATTTATATTTAGGCTTGTTGAATTTACTTGATTTCTATTTATTAAAAATAAATCGTCAGCTTGTTTTTTGTCGATTCCTTCTTGTTTTAAAATCTTGTATAATTCTTCTTCGCTTGCTTCTGGATTTGCTTTTAATATTTGTTTTAATTTGTTTAATTTCAAATATTTTCCAGCTGGTATTCTTATTGTGTGACCTTCTTTGTTGATTGCTTTTCTTATTGCCTTGTCAATCCATTTGTAAGCGTATGTTGTAAATTTGTATCCCAAGCTTAAGTCAAATTTTTCTGCAGCTCTTATCATTCCAAGCATTCCAGATTGAACTAAGTCTTCAAGTTCAAGGTCATTTCCATGTGAGCGATAAAAGTATGAGGCCCTACTTCTTACAAGTCCTTGGTTTTTATCTACCAAGGCTCCAAGGGCGTTTTGATTTCCTTCTTGAAATTGTTCTACAATTTGCTCATTTGACAAATCAGAAAGCCTAATTATATCACTTCTTTTTTTTGCCACTAGGGAATTTTTTATTTTTTGTATATTTTCTTCTTCGTCTTCTTCTAATTTTTCGTCTTCTAAGTATTGATCAAATTCTTCTTTTTCGTCTTCTGTTAGGCCTTTATATAATTTTTCAGCCCCTTTTTGATCAATATCTTCTTCGTCAAAGAAATCTTTAAATTTTTCAAAGATTTCTTCATCATTAAAATTTATTTTATCCATATAACCACCATAAATTTGGTCTGCCTAAGCAGCCAAGTTCTTATAAAAATGATTTGAATTTTTATAAATTGAATTTATCTACCTTTACCATTTATTTTTCCAAGTCTTTTTTTATATCATCAAGTTTTTTTATTATTTGCTCTGATAAGGGAAATTGCTTGAAATTATTTGAAAAATCTTTTTTTTGACTTCTCTTTATTTTTACCCTTTTATTTAAAAGATCATTCCTAAGCTCAAGAGCAGTTATCCTACTTGCCCCTCTTTCAAAAGCAAGTGATTGGACTTGCCCATCGTCGGTTACAACTTTTACATTGTGGCGACGGGCGTACTTGTTTGTCATTTTTTCAATATAGGTGTCGGCTGTTTGAAATTTTTTGGTATAGACTATTTCTATGCCTAGTTTTTCAAATATATTTTCTTTTTCACCGTCTGAATTGTAGGCATCAAAAACTACGACTACTTTTTCATTTGACAATGATGCATATTCTGCCATCTCGTCTATTAATTTTTCACGAGCAAGCTCTAGGGAATTTTCTTTTATATGAATTAATTCAGGCCAAGAATTTATTATGTTATAGCCATCAACATAGGTTATATTTTTTTTAGTTAAAGCCATTTTGTCTTAGACTTTCATAGATTGCGATTGCACTTGCTACCGATGCGTTTAATGAATTTATTTTGCCAAGCATTGGTATTTTTATTAATCCATCGCAATTTTCCCTTACAAGTCTTGAAAGTCCCTTTCCTTCATTGCCAACAACTAGGGCAATTTTTCCTGTAAGATCTGTTTGGGTAAGATCATTTTCTGCTTCTCCAGCTAGTCCATAAACCCAAAAATTTTCTTTTTTTATTTCTTTTATGGCCCTATTTATATTTTTAACCATGGCTATGTCAATGTTGTTGATTGCTCCTGCACTTGTTTTGTAAACTGTTGAGTTTACTTTTGCAGATCTTCTTTCTGAAATAATTATTCCATCAAATCCAAAGGCCTCTGCACTTCTAATTATTGCACCAAGGTTGTGAGGATCTTCTATTTGATCTAAAATCATTAGCCTTTTTTTATCTTTTAAATCATCAAGGTCCTTGTATTTGTAATCTTCTACTTCTATTTCAACACCTTGGTGGTTGCCAGAAATTTTTGAAAAATAATCCTTGTCCTCATAAAATATTGGCACATTTTTATTTTCTAATTTATTTATAATCTTATCAATTAACTTGTGATTTTTACCATTGTTATCAAGAATGTGGGCTTTTTTTATATTTTCACCTGCATCAATGGTTTCAAGTACAGATTTTCTTCCATATATGCTCGCCATTATTTAAGCTCCCACTTGGTTCCTTCTCTGGTATCCTTAATTATAATTCCCATATCAGAAAGTTTATCACGAATTTGATCAGCTTTAGCAAAGTCTTTTGCTTTTTTCGCTTCTTTTCTTTCTTCTATGAGTTTATTTATTAAATCTTCATCAAGGGAATCGTCTGTTTTTTTCCTATTTTCTATACCAAGTACATCTTCAAGTTTTATAAATAAATTCCTAGTTTTTTCTACGAATTCTTTTGAAGAATTTGAATCTAGTTTGGTATTAGCAAATTTTGAAATTTCAAATAAAACTGTAAGGGCATCTGCTGTGTTTAGGTCATCATCCATTACTTTTCTAAAATTATTTTCAAATTTATCAAGCTCTTTTACCAAATCTTTTTCTTCGTCTTTTAAATTTCCACTTGCCTTTTCTAAAAGATCATCCATCCTAAATTTGGCATTGTTTAATCTTTCTAGGGAATTTTTTGCCTGTTCTATTATTTCTCTTGTGAAATTTATTGGAAGTCTATAGCCCGCAGATAAAAGCCAAAATCTTACAACCATAAGGTCGTATTCTTTTTTGATATCGTGTAGGGTAAAGAAATTTCCCAAAGACTTGCTCATTTTTGTTCCATCAACTTGGATCATGCCGTTATGCATCCAATAATTTGCAAATTTTTTGCCTGATCTTGTTTCTGATTGGGCAATTTCATTTTCGTGGTGAGGAAATTGTAAATCTTCTCCACCAGCGTGAAGGTCGATTGTTTCTCCCAATAATTTTTTGCTCATGGTTGAACATTCTATATGCCAGCCCGGTCTACCCTTGCCCCAAGGAGAATCCCAAGAGATTTCTCCTTCTTTTTTTGTTTTTTTCCAAAGGGTAAAATCCATAGGATTTCTTTTTTTGCCCTTGTCCTTATCATCTAATCTATTTGATGCGCCTTCTCTTAAATCTTCAATGTTTTTTCCTGAAAGATGGCCATAATCTTTTGCTTTTGAAATATCAAAATAAACATCTCCATCAGATTCGTAAGCACAATCCTTATCCACCAATTCTTTTACAAAATCTATAATATCATCCATAGTTTCTGTAGCCTTTGGGTGAATGGTGTGGTCTTCATCAAGATTTAAATCTTTTGCATCTTCCATATAAGCTTTTATATACTTATCTGTAACTTCCTTAGTTGATATATTTTCTTTTATGGCCTTATTTATGATTTTATCATCTACATCTGTAAAATTTACAACGTATTTTACATCATTTCCAAGGTATCTTAAATATCTTCTCATTGTATCAAAAATCACCAAAGGACGGGCATTTCCTATGTGCATATAATCATAAACTGTTGGGCCGCATACATACATTCTTACCTTATTTTCATCGATTGTTTTGAAATCTTCTTTTTTTCTTGTGAATGTATTATATATTTTCATCTTAAAAATTTTCCTTAACGTAATTTAATCTGTCGATCATTTTTTCCTTGCCCATAATTACAAAGGCATTTACAAGTTCTGGTCCGTGAACATTTCCTGTAAGTCCTGCCCTAACTGGGAACCATAAATTCTTTCCTTTTATTCCTGTTTCTTTTTGGATTGATTTCATTATGGTTTTTGCAAAATCTAAATCAACTTCATCAACTTCTTCAAGTTTTCCGATAAAGGCATCAAATAAAGTTTTAGCCTCATCAGTTTTTATAGCTTCAACTGCTTCATCAGTCCATTTCATATCTTTATCATCTACATAATAAACATAAGCTTCATCTTTTATATCAGAAAATTTATCAATTGCTGATTGCCAAGTAGCTGCAAGTAGGTTTAATTTTTCATTTGAATAATCTTCCCCGAAAAATCCTGCTTCTATACAATATGGTTTTATAGCAGCTGCTAAATCTTCAACGCTCATTTCTCTTACATAATGACCGTTAACCCAATCAAGTTTTCTTACATCAAAAACTGCTCCGGTTTTATTTACCCTATCAAAAGTAAATTGGTCAGCAAGTTCTTTCATTGTAAAGATTTCTTCTTCACTATCTGGTGACCATCCCAATAGAGCCAAATAATTTATTAATCCTTCTGGTAAATATCCTCTTTCGATGAAATCTTCAACCATTCCATCTCCATTTCTCTTAGAATATTTTTTGTGATCTTTATTTAAAACTGTAGGAAGGTGAATATATTCTGGAGCTTCCCATCCAAAAGCTTGGTATAAAAATACGTGTTTTGGAGTTGATGAAATCCATTCATCCCCTCTTACAACATGGGTGATTCCCATTTCGTGATCGTCAACAATTACTGCAAAATGATATGTTGGATATCCGTCTTCTTTTATCAAAACTTGGTCGTCCATATCATTTGTATTAAAGGTGATTTTTCCTTTAATTCTATCTTCAAAAGTAATATCTGTATCTTTTTGAAGTTTTAGTCTTACAGTATATTTTTCACCATTGGCAATTTTTTCTTTTGCTTCTTCCAAAGTAAGTGAACGGCAAAGTCCATCATATTTTGGTGTAAGACCATCAGCTTTTTGTCTTGCTCTTAAATTATCTAGTCTTTCTTTTGAACAGAAGCAATAATAAGCCTTGCCTTCTTCGATTAATTTTTCTATATATTTATCATAAATTCCAGCCTTAACCCTATCAGATTGGATATAAGGACCACAGTCTCCTTTTTCAGTAACTTGACCATTTTCATCAAGCATAACGCCTTCGTCAATTTCAATTCCTGACCATTTTAAAGTCTTCAATAAATTTTCCAAGGCTCCTTCAACAAATCTGGTTCTGTCTGTATCTTCAATTCTTAAAAGCATTTTTCCACCAGTATGTCTTGCATAAAGGTAATTAAAAAGTGCTGTTCTAAGTCCACCGATGTGGAGGTAACCTGTTGGTGATGGTGCAAATCTAACTCTTGTTTCTGTCATAAATCCTCCTTAAAAATATTACTTTTATTATATAATATCTTGACTAATTTATAAACTTATATTTTTTCAAATTTTTCGTAAATTTATCTAAAAATAACGAAAAGTAAAGGGAGTGCAAAACTCACTCCCTCCCAAATACTGCTTATATTTTAGCATAAAAAATAAATTTTTTCAAGATTTATTATCAATTACAAAGATTTATATTTTAAAAATTTATTTTTAAATTTTATTTTAAATTTTTTCCTCTAATATATTTATGTTATAATACGAGAAAGTGTTTCTACTTATTCAAATAAAATTATAAGGAAAATATTATGTTAAAATCGCTAATAAAATTCAACTTCAAAATAATTTTTAAAGACAAAATTTCTATATTTTGGTCAATAATTCTTCCCCTAGTTTTTTTGCTTATTAATTCTCACAAAAAAATTGATATCAATGAGGCTTTAATCTATTGCGCCTATATAATAGTAACTTCCTATATTTATGGGGTGGGATTAAGGGCCCTAAGACAAAGAGAAAGTGGTATGTGTAAATTTATTTTCGGCATAAATTATCAAAGAACAAAATATTTTGGGGCTCTTCTCATATCACAAATTATTTATGCAAGTCTTTGCAGCCTAATATTTTGCATCGGCGCAAGCCTTGTTCTTAAAATAAGTTTTTTAAAACTTTTTTCCTACGATATGGTATTAGTTTTTCTTTTGATAAATATAGGATTTTTATCTTATAACCTAACCCTTTTAAAAGATGTCCACGTAAATTCTATATCAACTATAACCGATATTTGCGTATTTGTCGGAGTTTTTCTTTTAAATAGCCCTTCAAAAATCAATCTTATAAATCCTTTTTATCAAATATTTTTATTGATAAATGCCCTAATAGATAAAAATTTTTCCTATATAGGAACTTATATTTTAATTTTTCTCCTAACTAGTGTTTTATCCATATATTCAATAAAAAATTTCAGTCCATTTTCAAAGGAGCGTAGATGATGTTTAGTGTTTTTAATATAGAAACTTTGATTTTCAAAATAAATAGAATAGATTTTTCAGATAAAATAAATTATATTTGCGAC
>URRX01000013.1 GCA_900550345.1 uncultured Anaerococcus sp.
GTTATTAAGATTATTAGAATTATTAAAAGTTTGCATAAAAACTCCTTTGTGATAATGATAATAGTTATCATGATTATTATATAAAAATAGATAAATTTTTGTCAATAATACATAAAAAAAATAAAATTTTAAAATAAAATGGAAAAGGAAAGTATAAATATTTATATTTTAAATCTTTAGAATAAAAATATTTATCTTTTCAAAATCTCTATAAATATTGATCAAATTGGGTAAAATATATTTATATGGTCAATATGTTATAATTATACTGTATATATTAGGAGGTGAATGATGGCAAGTGATGTAATTAACCAAGTTAAAGATGCAGAAATTGCTGCAGATAAACTTGTAGACGATGCCAAAAAGAAAGCCAAAGAAATAATTGAGTCATCAAAAATCGAAGCTTCCAATGCCTACAAAGAAAAAATTGAAAAGGCAAAAAAAGATAGCCAAGATTTAATTGAAAAAGCAAAACAAGAAGCAAATGATGAAAAAATTCCAGTTATTGACAAGGCAAAAGAAGAAAGTAAGGAAATTTTAAACCAAGATGGTGAAAAAATTGAATCACTTTTAACTTCTTTAACAGAAAGGATTGTAAATAATGGCGATAGTTAAAATGGATAAGTTTAATCTTTTCTCTTTTGAAAATGATAGAGCTAGCCTTCTAGATATTTTACAAAAGTTTAACTATGTTCATTTTAACGATCTTGAGGTCGATGATAAGGAAGATTATGTAAAAAAGGTAAAAAATCAAGAAAAACTTGCAAGAATTGATGAAGAAAGATCAAAACTTGAATATGCTATTAATTCTATAGAAAAGTTTTTAGAAGAAGATGAACTAAATTCTATAGAAAAAAAGGATATGAGCCTTGATCTTTTATATAAGGAAGGCGAGAATTTCAGGTTTGACGAAATTTATCCTCAACTAAAGGAACAATTAGATTTGAGGGAAAAAAGTCAAGAAAAAATCAAAAATTTAAAAGCTTCAAATGATGAGTTAGAGGTTTTTAAAGGTTTGGATTTGGATATTGAATCTATAGAAAACTCTCACAGATTTTTCGTAGAAGTAGGATCAATAGCTGACCAATTTTATAAGGATTTTGATACAGATTTTGTAAAAAAAGACTTTAAAACAGCAATGCTTATAGATCTTAATAAAAAAGATAGCTTAAATTATGTTATAGCTATTTCAAGTCTTGAAGAAAAAGATGAATTTAGAGAATTTCTAAGAGATCATGGTTTTTCAAAAGCCAATATCAAGACCAAAAAGAAAGTTAGTGAAAAAATAGCCTTAAATTTAGAAGAGATTGAAAAATATGAAAAAAATCTAGAGGAAGGTGAGAAAAAAATCAAAGAAAATAAAAAATTCTTACCGGATTTTTATCTTTACCAAGCTTACCTAGATAATTTAAGAAAAAAAGAAGCAAGTAGCGAATACTTCCTAAAAACAAAAAGATTAGACTTTGTAGAAGGATACATTCCTCACAAATTAAAGGAAAAATTTAATAGTGATTTGAAGGAAGTCTTAGGAGAAGAATTCGTACTTGATCTAAAAAAAGCAGACAAAGATGATCCAAACGTTCCGATAATTCTTGATAATAACAAGCTTATCGAACCTTATGAATCAGTAGTAGAAACATATTCTCTACCAAAATATAACGAAGTTGATCCAACTCTTTTGGTTTCAATTTTTTATACAATATTTACAGGTTTTATGCTTGGAGATTTGGGATATGGATTAATACTTTTTATTGGAACAATTTTACTTAGAAAATTCAAAGATTTACCAGAATCAACTGACAAGATGGTCAGACTTTTTACAAGAGTAGGACTTTCAGGATGTGTATTTGGATTAATATTTGGTTCGTTTTTTGGAGGAATAATCCCTCTACCAGGATTAATTGATACACAAAAAGATTTTAATACCCTAATGATAATTTCATTAATTATCGGTGGAATTTCACTTTTCACAGCTCTCGGCGTAAAAGGATATATGCAAATTCGAGATGGTGATCCACTAGGAGCAATATTTGATGTATTATTTTGGTATATGGCTGTAGGTGGAGCTATAGCATTATTTTTACTAGATGAACCTCAAAAAAACATTGCAAAAATTATTATGATAGTTGCAATGGTAGGAATTGTTCTTACTGGAGGACGTGAAAATAAATCAATTGGTGGAAAAGCTGCTGGTGGTCTATATTCTCTATACGGAATGAGTTCTTGGATTGGAGATTTTGTATCATTTTTAAGACTCATGGCCCTTGTTCTTTCAGGAGGATTTGTAGCTTATTCAGTAAACTTGATTGTAGGAATGTTATGGCCTGCAGGAATTTTAGGAAAGATAGGAGCTATTTTAGTTTTTGTAATTTTCCAATTATTTAACTTATTCCTATCAACCCTATCAGCATATGTTCACTCTCTAAGGCTTGTTTATGTAGAAATGTTTAACAAGTTCTATGAAGGTGGCGGTAAGAAATTTAGACAAATGATAGAAAATAGTAAATTTATAAACATAATCACAGGAGGATACAATGGTTGATTTTTTAGTTGAAAATGGTGGAAACATAATGGGAGCAGTAGCTGTTGCTATAGCAGTATTCTTATCAGGTATGGGATCTGCAAAAGGAACAGGAATGACAGGAGAAGCAGCTGCAGGACTTACTGTAGAAGAACCAGCAAAATTTGGTAAGGCACTTGTACTACAACTTTTACCAGGTACACAAGGACTTTACGGATTTGTAATTGGATTTATGATTTTAGGAAAATTAGGTGGAGATCTTAACTTCCAACAAGGACTTTATTATATATTTGCAGCACTTCCAATCGGAGTAGTTGGATATTTCTCAGCAGTAGCTCAAGCAAAAGTTGCTGTATCAGGTATGAATATTTTAGCTAAAAACGAAGATAATTTCGTACAAGGTATAGTTTATTCAGTAATGGTTGAGTTATATGCAATCTTAGGATTTGTAATTTCCTTACTTCTAGTAAACAATATATAAGGCCTTATTATGAACAATCTTGATTTATTGTTAGATAGAATAAAAGAAGACGGCAAAAAAGAAGCCGATCATATTCTATCTAATGGTCAAAAAAGAAAAGAAGAAATAATAAAAGAATCAGAAGAAAAGGCCGAAAAAGAAGCTACAAATATTATAAAAAATGCTCAAAAAGAAGCAGGAAGAATAAAAGATAATTCAAAAGTTACTGCAAATAGACAAGCTAGAGATATAAAAATTGAAGCAAAAAATCAAGTTGTAGAAGATATTTTGGAAAAATTAGTAGAAAAATTAGAAAAACTAGGTCCAAACTCATACAAATCCTTTGTTTTGAATAGATTAAAAGATTCGAAAATAGAAAAAGGAGAGATTCTTTTACAAAAAGATATGAAATATCATTTCAAAGAAGATGATTTTAACGGCCTTAAAATATCAGACGAATTCGTAGATGGTGGATTTATAGTAAAAGATGGGAAAATTTCTTACGATAATACCTATAAATCCTTGGTAAATTTCGAAAAAGATTCTTTAGAAAAAATAATAGTTGATGAAATATTTAAGTGAGGTGATTTAAGTGGATAGAGAAAAATTTATTCGAGCATCCATTACAACAAGAGTATATGAAAAAAATCTCCTTACTTCAGAAAACTTAAAAAGGATAATAGATACAGACAATCTAGAAGAGGCCTTATCATCATTAAACGATACAAAATATGGTGAACTTATACAAAAAATAGACAGACCTGAAGATTATGAAAAAGTCTTATCCAAAATGCTTTTAGATTCATACAAGGCTATGATAAAAATTAGCCCTGATGAAAATTTGGTGCATTATTTGGAAGAAAAATATAATTTTCATAATTTAAAAGTTCTAGTAAAAGAACTAATTCAAGATGCTGACTATAGCTCAATTTATATAGACATAGGAAAAATTGACCTTGTAAAGATCAAAAGAAATCTAAAAGAAGATTTAATTGATGATGATAGGTATTTATCCTATGCCAAAAAAGCCTTAGATTTATATAAAGAAAATAAGGATCCTCAAGATATAGACCTATCCTTAGACAAAGATTTTTATGAAAAACTTCTAGAAGATAGCGAAAATCTAGACTATGAAAGTTTGATAAATTTCACCAAAGAAAGAATTGATCTTACAAACTTAAAAACACTTTTAAGAATAAAAGGTCAAGGACAAAGTGTGGACTTATTGGAAAAAGCCCTAATAGATGGAGGAAATATCGACAAAAATCTCTTTAGAGATTCACTAAATGCCGACAAAAATTCCTATTCAAACCTATTTTTCAAAGAAAAAAGTTACCCACAAGTAAAAAAATCTATGGAAGAAAGTGATTTGAATAAATCTATGCAAAATCTTGAAAAAGTAATAGATAATCACTTGATGGACTTTGCCAAAGAAAGTAAAAAAGTAAGCTATGGTCCAGAAGTTATTATGGGTTATCTTATAAGTCGTGAAATGGAAATTAAAAATCTAAGAATTATCCTAACAGCCAAATTAAATTCACTATCTCGTGAATTTATGGAAGAAAGGTTGCGTGATCTATATGTATAGGGTAGCCGTAATAGGAGATAAAGATTCAGTCCTAATGTTTAAAGCGTTGGGAGTTGATGTATATACAGCAGTAGATGGAGATGGTGCAAAAAAACTTGTAAATAAACTTGCCAAAGAAAATGTAGGCATAATATTTATTACAGAAGATTTTGCAGCAAAAATCCAAGATACTATAGACAAATACAGAGAAGAAATGACTCCAGCAATTATACTTATACCATCCATCAAAGAAGATCTTGGACTTGGAATGGCAGATATAAACAAGAGTGTAGAAAAAGCTGTTGGAGCTAACATTTTGAACTAAAAGGAGACCAAATTTGAATAAAGGTAAAATCACAAAAGTATCAGGTCCACTTGTAGAAGCAAAGGGACTATCTGATGCAAATATCTATGATGTGGTCGAAGTTTCAAAAGATAAGCTCATCGGAGAAATCATTGAGATGAGAGGGGATGTTGCAAATATTCAAGTTTACGAAGAAACAACTGGAATAGGACCTGGAGATGAAGTAGTTTCTACAGGAAGCCCACTTTCAGTTGAACTTGGACCAGGACTACTTGAAAGAATGTATGATGGAATCCAAAGACCACTAGAAAAACTTGAATTATTGGCAGGAGAATTCCTTAAAAGAGGAGTTACAGCTCCACCACTAAATAGAGAAAAATTATGGGAATTTAATAAAGAAAAAGAAGTTGGAGACCAAGTAATTCCTGGAGATATTTTAGGAAGTGTTGATGAAACTTCAGTAATTAACCATAAAATTATGGTGCCAAATGGAATAAAAGGAAAAGTTAAAGAAATAAAGGATGGAGAATTTACAGTAGATCAAACAGTTGCTGTAATTGAAACAGAAAATGGCGATAAAGAAATAAATATGATTCAAAAATGGCCAGTAAGAACTCCAAGACCATTTAATAGAAAACTTGACCCAGATACTCCACTTATAACAGGACAAAGAGTTATTGATACTTTCTTCCCAGTTGCAAAAGGAGGAGCTGCATCAATACCAGGACCATTTGGTTCAGGAAAGACAGTTATTCAACACCAAATTGCAAAATATGCTGATGCTGACGTTGTAATTTATGTAGGATGTGGAGAACGTGGAAACGAAATGACTGACGTACTTGATGAATTCCCAGAACTAATCGATCCAAAAACTGGCGAATCAATCATGAAAAGAACTGTACTTATAGCGAACACATCAAATATGCCAGTAGCAGCCAGAGAAGCCAGTGTTTATACAGGAATCACCTTGGCAGAATATTACAGAGATATGGGATATTCAGTAGCTTTGATGGCAGATTCTACATCAAGATGGGCAGAGGCCCTTCGTGAAATGAGTGGACGTTTGGAAGAAATGCCAGGAGATGAAGGATTCCCAGCATATCTTGCAAGTCGTATAGCAGATTTTTACGAAAGAAGTGGAAAAGTTATAGTAAATGGACAAGTAGAAAAAGAAGGATCACTTTCTGTAATAGGAGCAGTTTCTCCTCCAGGTGGAGATTTATCAGAACCTGTTACCCAATCAACTCTTCGTATAGTAAAAGTATTCTGGGGACTTGATTATGATTTGTCTTACCAAAGACACTTCCCAGCTATAAATTGGTTAAATTCATACTCACTTTACCAAGACAAGATAGATTCATATATAGATAAAACTGTAGATGAAAAATTCTCAAAAAATAGAATGAGAGCAATGAGTCTACTTCAACAAGAATCATCTCTACAAGAAATTGTAAGATTAATTGGTCGTGATGGCTTAAGTGATGATGATAAATTAAAACTTGATGTAACAAAATCACTAAGAGAAGATTTCTTACAACAAAATGCTTTCCATGAAACAGATGCTTTCTGTCCAATGGAAAAACAAGATTTAATGCTTGATACAATTCTCTACTTCTATGACAAAAGTCTAGAGGCTCTATCAGATGGGGCAAATCTTGACGAACTTGAAGAACTTGAAGTTAAAGAAAAAATCACAAGATTAAAATTGATAAAGGATGAAAACTTGGAAGAATTTGACCAAGTTAAAGAACAAATAGACAGGGAATGTAAAGAAGCTGTAGCAAAGGGGGAGGATGAATAATGCTAAAAGAATATAAAAGCGTATCAGAAGTAGTTGGACCCCTAATGCTTGTAGAAGATGTTAGTGGAGTTAACTTTGAAGAACTAGTAGATATAGAACTTCAAACAGGAGAAAGAAGAAGAGGAAGAGTTATAGAAGTTGATGAAAATAACGCTGTTGTCCAACTTTTCGAAGGTTCTTCTGGAATTAACTTAAAATCCACTGCAGTAAGATTTTTAGGTAGACCACTAGAACTTGGCGTAAGCGAAGATATGATTGGAAGAACTTTTGATGGACTTGGAAGACCAATTGATGATGGTCCATCAATAATTCCTGAAGAAAAAAGAGATGTAAACGGAGTTGCAATAAATCCTGTAAGCCGTGATTATCCATCAGAATTTATTCAAACAGGTGTATCAACAATCGACGGATTAAATACCCTTGTTCGTGGACAAAAACTTCCAATATTTTCAGGCTCAGGACTTCCACATAACAAATTTGCAGCTCAAATTGCAAGACAAGCAAAAGTATTAAACGATAGCGAAGACTTTGCTGTAGTTTTTGCAGCTATAGGAATCACCTTTGAAGAAGCTCAATTTTTTAGACAAGATTTTGAAAAAACAGGAGCTTTAGACAGGTCAGTAATGTTTATAAACCTTGCAGATGACCCTGCAATCGAACGTTTATCAACACCAAAAATGGCCCTTACAGCAGCAGAATATTTGGCATTTGAAAAAGGCATGCAAGTTTTGGTAATAATGACAGATATGACAAACTACGCAGAAGCCCTTCGTGAGGTTTCAGCTGCAAGAAAAGAAGTTCCAGGTCGTCGTGGATATCCAGGATATCTTTATACAGACCTTGCTACTTTATATGAAAGAGCTGGAAAATTAAAAGGAAAGCCAGGTACCATTACTCAAATTCCAATTTTAACAATGCCAGAAAATGATATAACTCACCCAATTCCAGACTTGACAGGATATATTACAGAAGGACAAATTATTCTTTCAAATGAATTGTATAACCAAGGTGTTCAACCACCAGTTTCAATTCTTCCATCCCTATCAAGACTTAAAGATAAGGGAATTGGTGAGGGAAAAACTAGAGAAGACCATGCTGATACCATGAACCAAATTTATGCAGCATACGCATCAGGAGTTGATGCAAGAGAGCTTCAAAAAATCCTTGGAGATTCTGCCCTATCAAAAGCAGACCTTGCTTTTGCAGAATTTGCAAAAAGATTTGAAGAAGAATATATAAATCAAGGTTTCTACACAAATAGAACCATAGAAGATACCCTAAATCTTGGTTGGGAATTATTAAAAATAATACCAGAATCTGAACTTAAGAGAATCGATGACGAATTAATCGATAAATATTTGGATAAAGACGAAAACAAAAAGGAGTCTTAGGCTATGGCAAGGCTTAATGTAACTCCAACCAGGATGAATTTAAATACCCTAAAGAAAAGACTTGCTACATCAAAAAGAGGGTATAAACTTTTAAAAGATAAGCAAGATGAGCTAATGAGACAATTTCTTGAAAAAATTAGGGAAAATAAAAGGCTTCGTGAAGAAGTTGAGGCTGATTTGAAAGATTCTTCAAAAGGATTTTTGATGGCATCATCTTTTATGAGTCCAGAATTTTTGGAAGAAGCTGTAAGTTTTCCAACTCAAAAAATTGGGGTAGATATAAAAGTTAAAAATGTCATGAGTGTTAGAATTCCTAAAATGGAATTTAAAATTGACAAGGGAGGAAATGAAAATGCCTCTATGTATCCTTATGGACTTGCCCAAACATCAGCTGATTTGGATCTTGCCATTAATGGATTAAATAAGGTGATGGATAAACTTCTAACCTTGGCAGAACTTGAAAAATCAACTCAACTTATGGCAGATGAAATTGAAGGAACAAGAAGAAGGGTAAATGCCCTAGAATATAGGACAATTCCAGATTTGGAAGAAACAATAAAATATATTAGAGCTAAGCTAGAAGAAAATGAAAGAGCAACTATTTCAAGATTAATGAAAGTTAAAGATATAATATCCGAAGCTTAAGTCTTGAAAATAGAAAAATTCATAGTTTAGTAATAAAGGAAAAAGGGACGTGTTAAGCGTCCTTTTAATACATAAATTTTAAAGGAGAAATGAATGGATACGGAAGGACCCTACGAGAAATTAACAATTTTTTTAATAGTTTTGGCACTTATTATTTTAAATGCTCTTATAAATATGATCTTTTCATCTTTAACTTCTCTAAATCATCAAAAATTAAGAGATATGGTAGAAAATGGAGATGAAAAAGCTAAAGATGTATTAAAAATATCTCAAGACCAACAAAGACTTATGCAAAGTCAAAATTTTCAAGATGCAGTCTTGTCTATAATAACCATTACCTATCTTTTGTTAAATATAAAAGATTCTTTGTCAAAATTTTTGAATAGGGAATCTGATTTTATGCAACTTGTGATTATGGTTTTTATGGTAGTTTTATTTGTGGTTTTCAAAAGAATTTTTGCAAATATGATTCCCCAAAGAATTGGCATTAGAAATCCCTATACAATTTCTAAAAAAACTGCTGGATTTGCAAGCTTTATCTTGTTTTTGACCAAACCTTTTGTAAATATTATTAATAAAATTACTAATCTTATTATGAATATTTTTGGAATAGAATCTAAGGCTATTGAAAAAGAAGTTACAGCTGAACAAATAAAATCAATTGTCCAAGTCGGAGAAGACCAAGGAGTTTTGAGACCTTTGGAATCAAAAATGATTAATTCGATTATGGAATTTGATGATGTGTGGGCTGAAGAAATAATGACAGCAAGGCCTGAAGTATTTATGATTGACATAAAAGATAGGGATAGGAAATATTTGGATGAATTTATTAAATTAAAACATTCAAGAATTCCGGTCTATGATGATGAAGTCGATAATATTCTTGGAATAATTTATACAAAAGATTATCTTTTAGAGGCCATAGATGTTGGAATAGCAAGTGTTGATATAAGAAAATTGATAAAACCAGCATTTTTTGTACCAGAAAAAATTGAAACCGACAAATTATTTTCTCAAATGCAAAAAGACCATACACATATGGCAATTTTAATTGATGAGTATGGTGGATTTTCGGGTCTTGTAACCATGGAAGACTTAGTTGAAGAAATTGTTGGTGATATGGATGATACTTTTGACAAGGACCTTCCAGATATTAGAACGTCGACAAAGGGATCTTATATAGTAAAGGGTTCAACTTCCATTAGGGACTTAAATGATATATTGGGTCTTGATATAGACGAGGAAAACGACCAATATGATACAGTTGGTGGTTTTATAATCGATAAATTAGGCTTTATCCCAGATGATGATTGCGACCAAGCTGTAATTTATAAGGATTATGAATTTAAAATCCTTTATATAGAAGAAACTAGGATAAAAATTGTAAGAGTTAAAAAAATAAATAAATCTGATAAAAATTTGGATGAAAATATAAAAAAGACGGAAAAAAACACTAGTAATTAATTAAACTGCCCCCCCCAAAAAATTTGGACAAGAAGTAAAAATAGCCTTTATTGATGGTAAAATGTTCAAAGGAAAATTATTGGGTCTTACCCCTTATGAATTTCTGATTAAATTCCTTATGATAAAAGGGATGCTCCTGTTTTTGTTTTAAAAGGAGCTATCAAATATATTCTTTAAAGAAAAATTATACAAGTAAAACACGGTCAAAAACCTATCAATGTGAGTTTTTGACCGTGTTTTTTATTTATAAAAGCAATAATTCAATAGAATCCCTAATACACAAAGTGGGATAATGAGGTATAAAAACCAAGGATCCTTATTTTTTTGATAGTACAAAAGAGCTAAGATTGTTGTGAGTATGATACCGATAAAAATTTTTTTTGTTTTTGAATTAAACTTCATAATTTAGTCCACCTTCATCTTGAATTATCATATCTTCTAAATCTTCTTCTGCTTTTAAATTAGGATATCCATTTTCGATTAATATATTTTTAGCTATTTCTGTGTTTGTTAAGCTTTCTGCTAAAACATTGTCTTGAATTAAGAAAAAGCTTGTCCCCAAAAGTATAAAAATGGAAGATAAGAAAATACTTATTTTTCCCATAATTTTTTTCCTTTCTATTTGGGCTTATTATCTGTTTTTGTTTAGGGTTTGTTTCAATCTCCTTTTTAACCTAAACAAAAACTGTTTTCGCTTTCAATTTATGTTTTTCTAGTTTATTTCTAACTCTGGTATTAGGTCCAACTTTATGGGGTCACCTTAAATACATAGTAGTGTTTTTTTATTCTAAAATATGAACTCCCATGGTTTTTTGGTATTTTTCAAGATAATTCATTGATCCTTCTAGGTAGTATATATTATCTAAGCCTTGTTTTTGTAAATTATTTACAACAGATTTTGCCATTATTCCACTTTGACAATAGATTAGGTATTTGTTTTTATTTTTAAAATCATCGGGATTTATTTTATTTGTAGGAATATTTATTGCATTTTTTATGTGAGAAATTTCAAATTTTTCTTTATCTCTTACATCAACTATAATAAATTCATCCTTTTTCTTTTCTAATTCTGGAATTTCTATATTTTTTATCTTTCCTTCAAAGATATCTATGGCCTGGCTTGCAAGGGTGTTTAGGGCATCTTCTGGGGTAGAAAATATTGGTTGGTAGGATATTTCTGTATCATATAAATCATAAATATCTGCTCCAATTCCAATTAAGCCTGCCACTATATCGGCTCTTTTTACTATATCGCCCTCTCCTACTGCTTGAAAGCCATAAATTTTTCCTGTGTAGGGATCAAAGGAAATTTTCATATTCATAGGTTTTGAATATGGAAGTATATTTACTGAATCGTTGTGGGTAATTAGGGTTGATTTGTAAGGGATTTTTGCCATATCCAATTGTTTTTTGCTAAGACCTGTTGAGCCAATATTCATATCAAATGATCTTAGAGCAAATGATCCTATAAATGATGGGGATTTTTTGGCTTTTCCCATTATATGCTTTGCTACAAATTTTGCCTGTCTGTGAGCTGGCCATGCTAGATTTAATTTTGATTTTGTTCTTGTAATTTTATTATAAACTTCTATTACATCTCCAATGGCATAAATATCTGGGTCATTTGTTTTTAAATTTCTGTCGGTTTCTATTGCATTAGATTTGGTAAGTTTAAGACCAGCATGATCTGCAATTTTAGAGTTTGGTCTTACTCCAATGGCATTGATTAAAAGGTCATAGGAGATTTCTTTTCCGCTTTTTAAGATTAAAGTTTTATCTTTTACTTCAATGATTTCGTCATTTTTTATTAAATTTATATGCTCAGAAATATTTTCTTCTACAAATCCAGCCAATTCTTCATCAATATTTCCCAAAACCCTACTTCTTACTACAAGAGAAACATCAAGGTCAAGCTCATTTAGGTTTTCTGCACTTTCAATTCCTATAAAACCTGCACCATTTACAATGACTTTTTTTGCCTTATTTTCTTTAATATATTTTCTAATATTTTCAACGTCTACTACATTTTCAACCTTAAAGACATTTTTTCTTTTTTTATCCAAGCCTTTAATAGAATCTGGAATAAAAGGAGATGCTCCTGTTGCTATGACTAATTTGTCGTAGGATTCTTTGTAGGATTTATTTTCCTTTAAATCTTTAACTTCTACAAATTTCTCGTTTCTATTTATTTTTACAACTTCTGAAAAATTTCTAGCATCTATATTGTTTTTTTTCTTAAATTCTTCTGGTCTCCTTGCTATCAAATCTTCCTTATCTTCTACCATATAGGAAAGATAATATGGAATTTCGCAATTTTTAAAAGAAGTGTCCCTACCTTTTTCAAGTAAAATTATTTCGTTTTCATCTGAAAGTTTTCTTAAATTGGTTGCACAAGTTGCTCCTGCTGCAACTGCTCCTATTATAACTATTTTCATAATTCACCTCCTTATACTTTTACCCAAATGATAATAATTAGTGTTTTAAAATTTTGAGGAAAATCACTCATAAATTTTTATTATTTATTAAAATAGCTTATAATATTAGTAAAAGAATTAAAAATTTAGAAATAGGTGATTTATGATAATTAATAGATATATAATTTTTTATTTTTTCTTTGCTCTTTTGGGATGGGTTTGGGAAAGTATTTATTGCACAGCTCAAAATCAAAAATGGCAAAATCGAGGATTTTTGTACGGGCCACTTTGTCCAATTTATGGTTTTGGTTCTATTTTTGCTCTTTTTGCTTATGATTTAGTAAATGAAGGAATACTTGAAAGACTTTCTTCGTTACAAATTTTTATTGTTGGTTTTATAGTTTCCATGATTTTGGAATATCCTACATCATATATTCTTGAAAAACTATTTCATGCAAGATGGTGGGATTATACAGATGTTCCCTTAAATTTAAATGGGAGAACATCAGTTCCAACTTCTATTGGATTTGGACTTGCGGCAATTTTAGTTATGAATTATTTAATTCCTATGGCAGAGGATTTGTATTTTCTTTTGCCAGAAATTTTAGTTATAATTCTACCTTTTATTTTGATAGGAATTCATTCATCAGATTTAACACTCACAGTAATAAACTTAACTAATTTCCAAAAAGAACTAGATGAAATTGAAGAAAACTTTCAAGAAAGAATGACTCAAAGAGTGGATAATTTTTATAAAAAGAAGAAATCCTTCAATCCAAAGTTACTAAGAAGTGTAGTATCATTTAAGATGAGTGAAAGAAGAAATAAAATTGCCAAGAAGATAATTGAAAAAAATAGAAAAAATGGAAAAAATAGAAGCAGATAGAAAAGAAAATCAAGACTATAAAATGTAAGAAGGCGGGATATTTCCCGTCTTTTTTGATTTATATAAAAGTCTACATTGAAACTAGATTCTAAAATACTTTTTCAAAGAAAATAAATTGAAAAATACCTTTGATTCGGTATTGTAAAAGTAGAAAAGAAAAGGAGAATTTATGATTTACAAAGCAGATTATGTAATATTAGAAGATAAAATTGAAAAGGATTTATTTGTAGAAGTGGAAGATGGAAAAGTAAAATCACTTTCTAAAAATGAGCCAGAAAATTTCACTTATTTGGAAGGAATTTTAGCTCCAGGACTTGTGGACACCCATATTCACGGATATAAAAATGAGGATATAATGAATGCCAAAAAAGGAGCTTTGGATATAATTTCAAGGGGTTTACTTGAAACAGGAGTAACATCATTTTTACCAACAACTCTTACAGATTCAACCAATAGATTGAATGAAGCTGTTAAAGTAGTTGGAGAAGAATATAAAGATGTAAAGGGTGCAAAAGTTAGGGGAATATTTTTGGAAGGTCCATTTTTTACAGAAAAATATAAGGGCGCTCAAAATGAAAAATATATGTCCGATCCTGATATAGAAAAATTGAAAAAATGGAAAGAATTATCAAAAGGACTTGTAAATAAAATCGCCATTGCTCCAGAAAGGGCCGGATCAGAAGAATTTATAAAAAAAGCAAATGCCATGGGAGTTTCTGTTGCCCTTGGTCATTCTGATGCATCTTATGATGAGGCTATAAAAGCAGTAGATCATGGAGCAAATATATTTGTTCACACATATAACGGAATGAGTGGACTTCACCACAGAAATCCTGGTATGGTAGGAGCTGCTATGAATTCAGATGCAATATCAGAATTAATTTGTGATGGTCATCATGTAAATCCAGCTGCTGCAGAAATTTTGATAAACAAAAAAGGCTACGATAAAATTGCCCTAATAACAGATTGTATGATGGCAGGAGGAATGCCAGAAGGATCATATAAACTTGGAGAATTTCCAGTAAAAGTAGAAAATGGAACAGCAAGACTTGAATCAGGATCATTAGCAGGATCAATTTTAAAATTAAAAGAAGCAGTTCAAAATGTGGTTGATTGGGATATAGTAGATATTTTTGAAGCAGTACAAATGGCATCATTAGTACCTGCAAAATCCGTAGGAATAGATGATGTTTGCGGAAAAATAAAAGTAGGTTATGATGCAGACTTTATACTTTTAGATTATGATTTAAATTTAAAAGAAACTTATTTAAATGGTGAGAAAAAATACCAAAAATAAAATATAAAAAATAGGTGTTAGCAATATAAAATGCTAACACCTATTTTTTTGAAAAAATTTAAGTGAATTATGACCTTATTAAAAAATTAAGATTATTTTTTGAAACTAGGTTATTAATTAAAGTCATAATAGATTTTTATATTCCATCATCAAAATCATCGTTATCAACTTCGACTTCATTTTGATAAGCTATAATAGATTCTTTTCCAGTATCTATAATTTCTTCAACACAATCATCAAGATTTCCAGAAGAATTTAAAGCTTGATAAAGACTTGCAAAATTTAATCCTGCAATAACTCTCACATTTTTATAATCTCCCAGAGTCATAACAGACCTATTAAAAGGAGTTCCTCCTGCAAGGTCAGCAAGAACTATAACATTCTCATAATCTTTTAATGATTTGTAATTTTCTTTTAATTTTTCATCAAAGTCATCAAGATTATCATTTTCTTTAAATTCTTGAATTACTACATTTTCAAATTCACCAGCAATCATCTTAACAGCGGAATAAACTCCGCTGGCAAGAGATGCGTGACTTGTTGCTATAACTGCATTTGTCATTAAAATACTCCTATATAGGCACCAACAACTCCGAGTACTAATAAAAAGGCAATACATTTAATAGGAGTCCATTTTCTCTTAGTCAACAAGAAAAATAGCAACAAAGTTATAGCTAGAGGTACAAGATCTGGAATTATTCCATCTAAAACTTCTTGAATTTTTACTTTTACAGGTTGTTCTTCATAAGTATTAAATTCAATTTCAGATTTTCCATTTCCCAAATCTCTTATAACTGCTCCATCGTTTAATTCTTTTTTATCTTTGTCTTTGTATAATAAGTCATCATATTCTGATAATTCTTTATTATTAACAACTGTATCCACTAAGACTGGTTCATTAGTTGTACCATTATCTACTTCAAGTGCAATTGATGTATCTCCATATACACTTACTAAAGCACCTACAACTAATACTCCAAGAATTGATGCAGCTCTAGTAAATTCCTTAGCGTTTTGCGTTAAAACATCAATAGCAGATTCGCCCATCTTATAGGACCAATTCATCAACCAAAATCTTAAAGCAAATTGGCATATATTAAATACTACAAAGAAAAGTATAGGACCTGCAATTGAGCCCTGCAAGGCCATATTTGAAGAAATACCAGCAACGATTGGTACAAGGGTAAACCAGAATAAGGCATCTCCAATTCCACCCAAAGGTCCCATAGCTGCAACTCTTACGGCTCTTATTGTTGGGATTTCTACTTTATTTTCTTCTAGTGAAAGAATTATTCCCATAACAAATGTAATAAGGAAAGGATGGGTATTAAAAAACTCTAGGTTGTGGGTCATTGACTTAGAAAGGTCTTCCTTATTTGTGTGAATTTTTTCAAGACCTGGCAAAATTGAATATAACCATCCACCAGCTTGCATTCTTTCGTAGTTAAAAGATGCTTGAAGAAATAAAGATCTCCATACCATCTTGTTCAATGTTTTTTTATCTAGCTTTTGACTAGGATTGGTATCATTATAAGAATTCATATCATTATATTCCATCTTCTTCTCCTCCTTCAAAATTTGCTGTGGCACTTACATTCTTTAAACCTAAATGAATTTGATAATCCCAGAAAGCAAGAGCAAAACCTATTAAGGAAATTATTAGTAAAGCTGAACCAGATAGAGATTCGTTAGCCATTACAATAACAGCAAGGGCAAATCCAATAAAGAAAAATCCCCAAAGATCTCTAGAAACCATAAGTCTTAATAAAACTGCAAAACCTACAAATTTCATCATACCACCAGCTACACCAAGTCCATGCATAAGAGTTTCTGGAATCATAGCTGCAAGTTTAGCTCCAAATGAAGATCCTGCTATAAAGAATAAAACTACTATAATGCCAAAAATAGTACCAATTAATGCCATTGCTAAATAATTTATTTTTTCAATGCCTTTAGTATTAGCTTCTTTTGCATATTGATCAGCCTTTGACATAACTGGGCTCATCAAAGTAAATATGATTGTAACTCCATATTGACCTAAAAGAGCAAAAGGAATTGCTGCAGCTACGGCTGCATTAGGATCAAGTCCTGAAGTAATAGCAAAAATAACAGAAACTATTCCTCCGATAACTGCGTTTGGAGGTTGAGCTCCACCTACGGGCATATTTCCTATTGTCATTAATTGATAAGTAGCTCCAACTATAAGTCCTGTATGAAGATCTCCTAAGATAGCTCCGATAACAGGACCTGTAATTATAGGCTGATATAATGATTCTAGGAAAGAAAATTGGTCGATAGCTACAACAAAAGTAACTAGAAAAATTAAAATTATTTGTATTATATTAAAGTTCATATAATCCTCCTAGGTTTTTATGAAAACAATTTATTAATATCTTCTGGTGATTCTGTAGGAACCTTTCTGATTTCAAGATTTACACCTTTATCTTTAAGTTTTTTAAAAGCTTCTACATCAGAATCATCTACTGCGACAACTCCTGCGACTTGTCTTTTACCTTCTGCCATATGCATATTTCCTATATTAAGATCTTTAATTGGAACACCACCTTCAACAAGAGTTAAAACATCTTTTGGGTTTTCACATATAATGAAGATTTTTTGTCTATCTGCAGCTTTGTGTATAGTATCAATTGTCTTTTGTAGAGTCCAAAATCTAGTAGCAACACCACTCGGAGCAGCCATAGTCATAAGATTTTGTCTCATTTTATTATTTGCAACATCATCGTTTGCAACGAGTATAAGGTTTGCACCAATGACTTTTGTCCATTGAGTAGCAACTTGTCCGTGTAAAAGTCTATTATCTATTCTAGTTAGAACAATATTAGGCATAATAAAACTTCCTTTCAAATTAATTTAATATTTCACTGATAGAGTAACGGCTAACTTTAATTTCAACATCCTTGGCAATTTTGATGATAGCGTAATCTTCTTTCAAAGAAACAATTTTTCCATAAATACCATCAGTTAACATAACTTCCTTGCCAGGTTTAAGATTTTTGTGTAAGCTTTCAAAATATTTCTTTTTCTTTTTAAGATTTCTGTGGCTTATTATTTGACTAATTAGTACAAAAATAGCTATAAAAATCAATAAAACCAAGGATGTCTTTGCTATATCACCTAACATAATCCTCCTTTCTTAAAATCGTAGTAAATAAGCTAACATTAGAAACATTTTCCTGAATTAAAAAAAATTATCCTCAAAAATTTAAATATAATTACTAAAAT
>URRX01000014.1 GCA_900550345.1 uncultured Anaerococcus sp.
ATATTCATTTCCGAATCTTTTACTGGAAAATTTCTATTTACAAAATTTTCTATCGGCTTTTGAAATTCTTTATTTTCTTTTATAAAGTCATTTATTTTTTCAAAAGAAAGATTTTCTTTTTTTAGATTTGTAAGATATTCTGAAAGACCATGTACTTTTGATCCAAAATCTAAAGCTTTAGTCTTTTCTTTTCTATAATTTAAAAGCCTAATAAATTTATATTTTAATGGACAAGTATCATAGACAGAAATATCTGTTGTATAGGCCAAAATTTCTTTTTTAATATGATCTTTTTTAAATTTAAAATCTATGGAGTTTAAATTTGATGAGGAATTTAAACCATAGGAAAAATTTGTCATATATGAATTTTTTGAATTATCTAATATGACCAATAAATTTTTCGCCCTGGTAAAGGCTGTATAGTATTTTCTATAATAATTTTTCAAAAAATCACTTTTGTTCTCCTGGTCAATTTGGGGACTAAAAGCATCTCTATCTTTTCTTGGATTATCATATAAGCTTGAAACGAATACTACATCGTATTCTAGTCCCTTTGCTTGATGTATTGTAGAAAAAATTACAGAATCTTTTGGAGCATCGAAATTCTCAAATTCACTTATGGCTGAATTTTTGAAAAGATAAAAAATATATCCATAAATTAAATCAACTGATTTTTTGTAATAGTTAATATCGTTATTTTGTAAATTTATAAAATCTGCCAAAATCGATGTGAATTTTCCAATATTTGAAAGTTCTCTTATATGGTTTAAGTTATCGACTTTTTGATCTAAAATCTCCCTAAATATGTTAAGACCAAAAAATCTATACAAAATGTCAGTGTAGGATTTATTTTGGGCTAAAGATAATTTTTCTTCCTTTATAAAGGCATTTAATTTTTCATCTTTTACAAACTCTTTATCATCAAAAATTCCAGCAATATATTTTTTAAAATTTGTTTCTTGAACCCATTTGTATTTATCTGAGCTTGAACCTGTAAGTTTTTTTGGTTTTTTTGAATAAATTGAAAGCAGGACATAAAGACAAAGCCTTATTTCTCTTCTTTTAAAAAATAATTTTGATGACTTATTTAAAACATTTATTCCATTTTTTTCAAAATAAGTTTGCAAGGCTTTTGGATAATCGCTATTTAAAGAAGGAAATAAAAAAGCTATTTGATTTAAATTGATTTTTTGATTTAAAAATTTTACAATTTTTTCAATATTTTCATAATTATTGGCCCTTGCTCTTACCACAGAATTTTCATTTTTATTATTGACATTTGCTTTTAAACTTTTAATTTTTTCCTCGTCAAAGGCATCTGATTTTAAAAGAAATTCTCTTGATTTATCAATTATTTCTTGGTTTGACCTATAATTTATATCAAGCTCATAAAATTTAGCATCTGTTTTCATTTTTTTCTTGCAAGATTTATCAAATTCCCTTAAATTTCTAGGATTTGCTCCTCTAAATGAATAAAGAGCCTGGTCATCATCTCCAAAAACCATAAGATTTTTTCCCTTACAAAGATCAAAGGCTATCTCTTCTTGAATTTTGTTGGTATCTTGGTATTCATCAATTATAACAAAATCAATCCTATCCCTAATTTTTTTACCATAAATAGGATCTTCCAAAAGGTCATAGAAATTTTTAAGTATCATTTGATAATTTATAAAATTATTCTTATCGAGAAAATCTGCCCATTTGAGATAAATTTCTAAGGCTAAAATATCTTTTGGATTAGAAGAGTTTCTAAGCTTATTTAAATCTACTAAATTATTGGTAATATTTGAAAAAATCCCCATAATTTGACCCACTTCATTGTAAGAAATAAGGTCATTAAAATTAGAAATTTCTCTAAATATATTCATATTTTTTTCAAGCAAATACCCTTCAATGTTTGAATCTATAACAAAGGGATCAAAAATTTTATTAGAAAATGATCTATAATCTTTTAAAAAAGAAAGGGCAAGGGAATGAAAATTTCCTATAAGCATATTTGAAGTATCAGCCTCTATATTTTCTTTTTTTAGTCCTGACTCAACCCTTTCTATAAGCTCGTTTGCAGCCTTTTTTGTAAAAGTTGTAACAAGAATTTTATTTGGACTAAATCCTTCGTTTTTTATTAAAGAAATAATTTTTTGAACAAGAGTAAAAGTTTTTCCAGTTCCAGGGCCTGCAATAACTGCAGCTGGATATTTTGAATCATTTATAATCAAATTTTGTTTTTCGTTAATCATAAAACTAGCTCATAAACATATCTTTTCGATCTTTTAATCTTATCATCAACCGTACAAATTCCAACTTTTTCAAAGGAAAATTTCTTAATCAAATTTTGCATCTTAAAATTATCTGGATGAGTGTCAATTCTTATGGCATCCATTTTTAAATCTTTTCCGTAAGAGATAATTTTGTCAAAAAATATCTTGGCTACTCCCCTTTTTTTCGCACTTTCTCTAACGCTAAGTCTATGAATTGTAAGATAAGGACCATGTTTTTTAAAATTTTTTTCAATTTCCCTATAATCTTCCTCGTAGGATTTTTTCAAATAAGCAAAAGATAAAATTTCCCCATCCTCTTCATAAACAAAACTTTCTCCTGTCATAATATTTTCCCTAATTCCTCCTCTATCAGGAAGTCCGTTTTGCCACTGGTCGATCCCATCTTTTTTTAAAGCTTTTTTTCCATCATCTATTATAGTCATAATTTCATCTAAATCTTTAATTTCTGCTATTCTCATACTATTATTATACATTAAAAATGTTTTTTATTTAAATTTGAAATTAGTTTGATTTTAAATAAAAAAGCTATGAATAAAATTCATAGCCTTTATATATTTAAGGGGATTATTTTATTTTTTACCAAGCTGGAACCCAAGCTCCACCTGTAAATTTTTCATAGTCTTTTTTTGTCTTTTCTGTTTGATAATATTTTTTTACAAAATCATTTAAAATTTTATCATCTTTTCTTTCTTTTTTAGCTGCAAATACATTTACATATGGATTTGAATCGTCCGCTTTTGATTCTTCAAATTTTAATGCTGGATATTCTGTTGCAATTTTGGAATCAAGAGCAAAGGTATCATTTACAACTGCAAGAGATGCTGAGTCTAGGTTTCTTGCTGTTTGCGCTGCGTCAACTTCTGTAATTTTTAGATTTTTTGGATTTTCTTTTATATCTGTTATAGTAACAGAGTCACCTTTTTTTCCCTTTACTTTTATAAGTCCTGCATCTTGTAATAAGAATAGGGCTCTTGCACCGTTTGATGCATCGTTTGGAATTACAATTTCATCTTTTTCTTTTACATCATCTAGAGATTTATATTTTTTTGAATAAATTCCAAGTGGTGCAAGCATTGTATTTCCTATTGATACAAGGTTTGTTTTATGGTCTTTGTTAAATTCTTCTAGGAATTTTTTGTGTTGATAAGCATTTAAGTCAATATCTCCTGATTCTAAAGCTTCATTTGGTTGGTTATAATCTGAGAATACTACAAGTTCAACTTTGTTTCCTGTTTTTTCTTCGTATCTTTTAGATACTTCATTTAATACTTCGTTATATTCTCCAACAACACCAATTTTTATTGTTTGTTTTTCTTTGGTATTTGAATTTGAGTTTGCTTCGTTTTTATTTTCTTTGTTTGCACATGAACTAAATCCTACAATTAGGGCAAGGCCTAGGGCTATTTTTCCTAATTTTTTCATTTTTTATCTCCTTTTTTATTTCCAAGCTGGAATTTCTGAACCTTTTGTTTCTTTTTCTACTAATTTTTTAGTTTCGTCTGTTTGGTAATAATTTTTTATAAAGTTTTCTACAGTTTTTGAGTCTTTGTCTTCTTTTCTTGCTGCAATTATGTTTACATAGATTGCTTTTGCTGGATCGTCCTTATCTTCTAGATAAATTGCATCCTCTGTTGGAACAAATCCTGCATCTACTGCTACTCCAGAATTTATAACTGATGCTGCAACTTCTGTAAGATTTCTTGCTGTTTGACTTGCATCAAGTTCAATTATTTCTAGATCTTTTGGATTTTCCTTTATATTATCAAGGGTAATTGCATCTCCTTCTTTTCCTTCAAGCTCAAGTAAGCCTGCTGATTGAAGTAGGAAAAGTGCTCTTGCTCCGTTTGTTGGATCGTTTGGAATTGCAATTTTATCTCCGTCTTTTATTTCTTTTACATCTTTAATTTTGTCAGAATATATTCCCATTGGGGCAAGCAAGGTATCACCAACTGCAACTATATCTGTTTTGTGAGATTTGTTATAATCTTCCAAGAATTTTTTGTGTTGGAAGGCATTTAAGTCAATATCTCCAGATTTTAAAGCTTCGTTTGGTTGGTTGTAATCTGAAAATGAAACTATTTTTATTTTCTTTCCTGTATCTTTTTCAAATCTTTTTGCAATATCTTCTAAAACTTCATTTTTTTCTCCACAAACACCAATTTTTATTTCTTTGGCATCAGCAAATCTGTCTTCTGTTTTTGCTTGGTTTGATGGGGAAGAATTTGAATTTGTATCATCCTTCTTATTTCCGCATCCTACTAAAGTTAGTACAAGTGACAATCCTAGGGCAATTTTCTTTAAGTTTTTCATCATTTTCCTCCTAATATTTTTAATGTGATGTTTTTTTTATGATTAAATTGGCTATGCCTTGGATGGCATAGACAATGATCAAAATAACTATTACCGATATAATAACTACATCGTTTTTGTATCTGTTGTATCCGACTGCTATTGCAAGATTTCCTATTCCTCCTGCTCCGATTGTTCCAGCCATTGCTGTTAGTCCCAAAAGTGAAATTAGAGTTATGGCTGAGGCTCTAACAAGTGATGGTAAGCCTTCTCTTAAATAAACTGCTGTTATAATTTCAAAGGGAGAGTTTCCCATAGCTTCCGCAGCTTCTATTACTCCTGGGTCAACTTCTGCCAAGGCTTGTTCAACTTGTTTTGCAAAAAATGGTACACAAGAAAAAACTAAAGGAACTATTGCAGCTGTTGGTCCGATTCTTGTTCCTACAATTAAATTTGTCAAAGGACTTATTACAGCAAGTAAAATTATAAATGGAACAGCTCTAAATAAATTTGTAATTTTATCTAAGATGCTATAAACTTTTTTATTTTCTAAAATTCCGCCTTCATTTGTTACAACTAATATGACTCCTATTATAAGTCCAAAAATTCCTGAAAATATAGCTGATAAAATCAACATATAAAATGTAAGTCCTATATCTTCAAAAATCCTATCTTTTATTGAAAGTGCATAATCAAAGTATCCCATTACTATCTCCTAAAAGTTCTACATTTGTTCCTCCAGCTACCAAATATTCAATAGCCTTATCCATATTTTCTCTTTCAGCCTTAAAAGTTACTATAAGATTTCCAACTGGTACACCCGTAATAAATTCTATATTACCAGCTAGTACATTTGTTTTTACCTTAAATTTTTCATAAATTTCATTTATAACAGGCTCTGTGGTTGAAGCTCCAACATAGGAAAGTTTTACTAAAAATTCATCCTTTTTCAAAACTTTCAAATTATTTTTAACTTCTTCTAAAGTTTGATTTACATTTGTTGAAGTTTCTACAAAATCTTTCGTAAGTTTGTGTCTTGGATTTGAAAAAATTTCAAGGGTTGTACCTTCTTCAATAACTTTTCCATCTTGCATTACAGCAACCTTATTGCAAAGATCTTTTACAACCTCCATTTGGTGAGTGATAATTACAATGGTAAGACCAATTTTTTCCTTAATTTCTCCAAGAAGTTTTAAAATTTGCTTGGTTGTTTTTGGATCAAGGGCACTTGTTGCCTCATCACAAAGTAAAATTTCTGGATCTGATGCAAGGGCTCTTGCAATTGCACATCTTTGTTTTTGTCCACCTGAAAGCTCTCTTGGGAAAGCATCAGCCTTATCGCCTATTCCAACCAAGTCCAAAAGTTTTTTTGCCTTCTTAATTTTTTCTTGTTTTGAAATATTATCTTTTCTTATTGGAAAGATTACATTATCAATTACAGAAATATTATTTAAAAGGTTAAAATGTTGAAAAATCATTCCTATTTTTTTACGTCTTTGTCTTAAATCTTTTTGAGATAAGTCTAAAATATTTTCCCCATTTATCAAGACTTCACCATTTGTTGGTTTTTGTAAAAGATTTATACATCTTACTAAAGTTGACTTTCCAGCTCCGGAAAATCCTACAATACCAAAGGCATCTGCTTTTTCGATTTTTAGATTTACTCCATCAACTGCTTTAAATCCGTCAAAGTCAACACTTATATTTTTAAGCTCAATCATTATTTCTCTCTTTCCTACTAAAATTTATTAAAAAATTAAGGGCAGATGATAATCCATAATAAAGACCATCATTATCTACATCAAATTTTTCAGTATGGGCACCAGCTCCATATCCCTCATCTTCATTTTTTATTCCGATTTTAACAAAAACTGTTGGGCAAATTTTTGCGTATCCATAAAATGATTCGCTACCATAAGAAACATCCTCATAAACTAAAGAATTAGGGAGAATTTCTTCTAAAGAATCTGTGGCAAATTCTACAAGTTTTTCATCATTTGAAACTGGATAAGCAACCACTCTTGTATAATCGTTAAATTTAATTTTACAATCATATAAATTTGCAGTTTTTTCTGCCACAGTTTTTAATTTCTCCAAGGCATTTTCTCCAACTTTATCTTCAAAAAATCTTAAGGTCGCCTTCAAATTTGCCTTATCAGCAATAACATTTGAAGCAAAACCTGCATTAATTGATCCTATTCCCAAAGTTACAATTTCATTTGGATCAAGATTTGTTGCCCAAGTTTGATTTAAATTATTTATAATTGCAACAAGAGCATTTATAGGAGAAGTCAAAAGGTCTGGTCTTGATCCATGGCCACCTTTTCCAATTACATCAAAATCAACTCCTGCACAACCTGCATAAACTTTCCCTTTAGAAATAGCAATTTTTCCAGTTTCAATTTCTGTATCAACATGGTTTCCATAAATCGCATCAAATTTTACATTTTTTAAATGATCAACCATAGCATCGATTCCTGAACCTGTTTCTTCGCCTTCTTCAAAAATAAAATAGAACTTTCCATCTAATCTTTCTTTAAGCTTACTTAAAATTTTTGCACTCGTTAAGGCAAGAGCCATATGGAAATCATGACCGCAGGCATGCATTACGCCAGAATTTTTCGATACAACTTCTTTTTTTCTTTTTAAATTTTTATCATTTTCTAGGATTGGAAGAGCATCAATATCAGTTCTTAATCCTAAAATTTTTCCATCTCTTTTTGTATCAATAATTGCCACAAATCCAGTTGAATTATTAACTTCTTGGGTTTCTAGACCAAGTTTTTTACACTCATCTATAAGAAATTTACGAGTTTCAAATTCCTTGCTTGATAGTTCTGGATTTTCATGTAAATAATTTTTTATTTCTTTAGAAAAATCCAAATTTTCATTTATCAAAGATTTTAATTCATCAATACTTATATTTTTTCCCATATTCTCCACCTTTCCTTTCTAAAATTAAGTAAAATAAAAGTCCTTACTGTAGATAAACTACAATAAGGACGAAATTTTCCGCGTTACCACCTTTTTTGCACTAAAAAATGCCACTTCAGATACTACCATATCCTAACTCTATAACGGGAGTTCCCGTATAAGTCTAAATATCGACCTATCCCATCTGAGACCATCTTCATCACATTTTTTATTCACCCTTCTCAGCAAAACAGGGCTCTCTGTACAATAATCCATATGATTACTCTTCTCTTTATCTGGTTTTGTAAATCTCTTTGATAATTAGATAATACTACCTTTAATAATTTCTGTCAATACTTTTTTTGATTTTTATAAATTTATAATGTAAATTATTAATAAACATACTGATTTTTAAGCTTTTCTCTTATTAAAGTTAAATTTAATTTATTTATCATCATTTTATTAATTTAAAAATTTTTTAAAAAAAAGAAGCCCTAAGGCTTCTTCATGGTTTTGGTAAAATAAATTCACTAATAATATACTGTATTTAATTTTTTGTGCAAGTTATTCTACTGTTACTGATTTAGCTAAATTTCTTGGTTTATCTACATCAATACCTTTTGCATTTGATGTGTAATAAGCTAGTAATTGTTGTGGAACTACAGCAAGTACTGGGTAAAGGGCATCTATTGTTTCTGGTAATTTATAAGTGTAGTGAGAAATTTCTTCAAGATGATCATCACTTCTTGCAATTGAGAAAATATTTGCTCCTCTTGAAATTACTTCTTTTACATTCGAAATTGTCTTTTCCATAATATTTTCTTGAGTTGCAACTGTAACAACTGGTGTCCCCTCTTCAATTAGGGCAATTGTTCCATGTTTTAATTCTCCAGCTGCAAAGGCTTCTGAGTGAATATATGAAACTTCTTTTAATTTCAAAGCTCCCTCTATTACAGATTTATAATCTAGACCACGACCTAGATAAAATATTGATTCAGAGTTTTTAATCTCTTGGGCATATTTTTTGATATCTTCTATATCATTAAGAATTCCCTTAACCTTTTCTGGGATTTTCTTAATTTCTTCTAGGATATTTTTGTATTCTTCTTCACTTATTGTTTCTAATTTTCTAGCAAAATCTAAGGCTAGCATATAAAATGAAATTATTTGTGTTGTATAAGCCTTAGTAGATGCTACTGCTATTTCTGGACCTGCATAACAATAAATTGTTTTATCAGCTTCCCTATCAAGTGATGATGCTACTACATTTGTCAAAACAAGAGTTTTTGCTCCCTTTTGTCTGGCAAGTCTTAAAGCTGCAAGAGTATCAGCAGTTTCTCCTGATTGTGATGGTAAAATTATTAAAGTTTTATCATCAATAAATGGGTCATTGTATCTAAACTCACTAGCTATATCACAAATTACTGGAATTTTTGCAAATTTTTCAAAGGCATATGAACCCACAAGACCAGAATGGTAAGCTGTACCACAAGCTACCATATAAATTTTATTAAATCCTTGTAATTCTTCCTTGCTAAAAGCATTTTCTTTAAAATCTATAAGGCCATCTGTCAATTTGTATTTAATAGTATCAGCTATAGCCTTTGGTTGCTCGTTGATTTCTTTAATCATGAAATGATCATAGCCTTCTTTTGTAGCATCTTCAAATGAGAAAGTAACTTTAGAAACTTCTCTTTTTACTTTTTCATTTTCTCTATCATAGATTGTATAATCATTTCCTTTTATATCAACAAGATCTCCATTTTCAAGATAAATTACATCTTTTGTGTATTTAATAATTGATGGTAAATCACTTGCTGCAAGAATTCCATCATCTGTAAGTCCCAAAACAAGTGGACTTTCTTCTCTTAGTACAATTAGTCTATCATCTTCATCTTGGCAAATAATTCCAAGAGCAAAAGATCCTTTAAGCATAGCCTTAGCTTTTCTTACTGCATCTAATAGGTCATTTTCATAGAATTTTTCAATTAAAACTGCTATTACTTCTGTATCAGTTTCAGATTTAAAAGAATATCCTTCTTTTTTAAGATTTTCTTTTAATTCATTGTAATTTTCAATAATTCCATTATGAACTACAGAGATTTTTCCATTATTTGATAAATGTGGGTGTGAATTTACATCTGAAGGCCCACCGTGAGTTGCCCATCTTATATGACCAATTCCCAAATGTCCTTTTATAGGATTTTTAGAAAGTTCATCTTTTAAAACTTTAACCTTACCACTTTTTTTAACTGTAGAAAGTACTCCCTGATCAATTAATGAAATTCCAGCTGAATCATATCCTCTGTATTCCAATCTTTCAAGACCTTCAACAATTACATCTCTAGCTTCTAAATTTCCTTTGTAACATACTATTCCGCACATAGTATCCTCCTTAAATATTTAATTTTAGAGGTATCACTTTATTTTTTTTGTAATAAGAATTACTTCTTATTTTTGTAAAATACTAAGCCTGTGAAAGCTATGGAGCACCCGCCGAAAATTCGATAACTCCATTCCTCGTCATCCCAATAGGATCTGGCGCTTGTTATATTTTTACCTCGTTTTTTTATTATACACTATAAATATGAATAAAAAAAGTAATAAAATAAACAGATTATTTATAATTTATTAAAACAAAATATAAAATCTAAGACAATTTAAAATAAAAATTTAAATCTTCCAAGTTTATAAGTTCAATTATATTCAAAAAAATAAACCAGACTTTATAAGCCTGGTTTATTAAAACACTTAGTAATTCATATGCTATTTTTAGGATTTAATTTCTATTTATTTTCCATTTTTTTATAAGATTCTAATCTTTCTTTTGCAGCTTCTTCAGCTTCTGCATATAATCTATCTGCATCTTCTGGGAAAGCTTTTTTAAGGGATGCGTATCTTACTTCGCCTTGTAAGAATTCTTGGAAAGATTCTGTAGGATCTTTTGAATCTAGGCTAAATGGATTCTTACCTTCTTCTTTAAGAAGTGGGTTAAATCTCCATAAGTGCCAATATCCACTTGCTACAGCTTCTTTTTCTCTTCTTTGAGTTTTACCCATTCCTGCTTTTAGTCCGTGGTTAATACATGGAGCATAAGCAATTATTAGTGATGGACCATGATAGGATTCTGCTTCTTTTATTGCTTTTAGAGTTTGAGCTTGGTTTGCTCCCATTGCAACTTGTGCAACGTAAACATAACCATAAGTTGTCATCATTAAGCCAAGATCTTTCTTTCTAACTTTTTTACCACTTGCTGCAAATTTTGCTACAGCTGCAAGAGGAGTTGCTTTTGAGCTTTGTCCACCTGTATTTGAGTAAACTTCTGTATCAAATACGATTATATTAATGTCATCGCCACTTGCAAGAACATGGTCTACTCCAGAAAATCCTATATCATAAGCCCAACCGTCTCCACCGTAGATCCAAACTGATTTTTTAACTAAATAATCTTTTAATGATTTAATTCTTTCAATAATTTTATTAGCTTCATCATTATCAGTTTCGTTTGCTATTAATGATTCAATTTTTATAGCTGCTTTTTTACTTTCTTCAAAATCATCATTATTTTCTAACCATTCGTTAAATGCATCGTTAAGTGGTGTAGAAACTTTTAATTCTAAGAATTTTTTCATTAATGTTTCTAATAAGAATTTGTTTGATTTTGTAGCAAGAAGCATACCATAACCATATTCTGCTGCATCTTCAAATAAGGATGATGCCCAAGCTGGACCTTCTCCGTTTTTATTTGTACAATATGGCATTGATGGAACAGATGAACCCCAGATTGATGAACATCCTGTTGCGTTTGAAATAATTTGATGATCACCGTAAAGTTGGGTGATTAATTTTGCGTATGGTGTTTCCCCACATCCTGCACAGGCACCTGAGAATTCTAATAATGGTTGGCTAAATTGAGAATTTTTAACATTTGTTGGAGCTATTTCATCATTTCTGTATCCAACTTCGCCATGAGCAAATTCCCAATTATCTGCTTGTTTTTCAATTTGTTCATCAATTGGTTTCATAGCTAGGGCTTTTTTTGGAGCTGGACATACGTCAACACAGTTTCCACATCCCATACAATCATATGGTGAAACTTGGATTCTAAATTCGTATCCTTCAAGTCCCTTGCCTATAGCTTTTTTAGTTTCAAATCCTTCTGGAGCTTTTTTCTTTTGTTCTTCATCTAATAAGAATGGTCTAATTGTAGCATGTGGACAAATGTATGAACATTGGTTACATTGAATACAATTATCTATATTCCATTCTGGAACAAATAAAGCTATACCACGTTTTTCATATCTAGAAGTTCCTGCCATATATTGACCGTCATCGTATGGAAGATATGTTGAAACTGGTAGGTCGTCTTCTTTTAAGTTTATAATTGGTTTAACCATATTTTTGATAAAGTCAGGTTCGTTTTCATTTTCATCTTCTCTATCATCTTTTAGGTTTTTCCATTCTTCTTTAACTTTTATTTCTTGTAATTCTTCACTTGCACGATCAACTGCCTTGTTGTTCATGTCAACTATATCTTGACCTTTCATACCATAAGATTTTTCTATAGAATCTTTTAGATATTTTATAGCATCATCTATTGGTAAAACTTCTGAAAGAATGAAGAAAGCTGTTTGGATAACCATATTTGTTCTGTGTCCAAGGCCTACTTCTTGGGCAATTTTTGATGCGTTTACTGTATAGAATTTAATATTTTTATCTGCAATTTCTTTTAATAGATAATTTGGAATGTGTTCTTCTAATTCATCTTCTGACCAAATTGTATTTAATAAGAAAATTCCGCCTTCTTTTAAGTTTTTAACTAAATCATATTGTCTTACATATGCTTGAGGTGAGCATGACACAAAATCAGCTTCATCTATAAAGTAAGCTGCATGAATTGGATTTGGTGAAAATCTCAAGTGAGACATTGTTAGACCGTTAGATTTTTTTGCATCATAGTCAAAATATCCTTGAGCAAACATATCTGTATTATCACCTATAATTTTTATGGCATTTTTATTTGCTCCTACTGTACCGTCTCCACCATTTCCCCAGAAAATACAACGTGTTGTTTTTCCATCATTAATTACAAAGCTATCGTCAACTTCAAGTGATGTGTGAGTTACATCATCATTAATTCCAACTGTAAAGTGATTTTTAGCATCTTCTTTTGCCAAATTATCAAATACAGATTTAAAGTGAGCAGGTCTTGTATCTTTTTGTCCAAGTCCGTATCTTCCTGCAATTATTTTTGGATTTCTATTTGAATCTGAGAATGCTTCTAATACATCTAAGTATAGTGGTTCTCCAGCTGATCCTTTTTCCTTTGTTCTATCTAATACTGCAATTCTTTCAACTGTTTCTGGAATTGCTTCTAATAAATGTTTTGTTGAGAAAGGTCTATAAAGATGAACTTTAACAAGCCCTACTTTTCTACCTTCTTTATTTAATTCTTCTACAGTTTGTTGGATAGTGTCAGTACCTGAACCCATAGCAACAATTATATCTGTAGCATCTTTTGCTCCAACATAATTAAATAGAGAATAATCTGTTCCAATTTTTTCGTTAACTTTTTCCATATAAGAAAGAACTATTTCAGGAATTGCATCATAAGCTTTATTTTGAGCTTCTGCTCTTTGGAAATATCCACTTTTTTCAAATACACCACGCATAGTTGGTCTATGTGGATTTAGTGAATCGTTTTTAAAATCATCGATTGCTTTCCAATCAACCATATCTTCAAATTGATCATAGTCCCAAACATCTATTTTTTGAATTTCGTGACTTGTTCTAAATCCATCAAAGAAATTTACAAATGGAACTCTTCCCTTTATTGCTGCAAGGTGAGCTACTGGTGAAATATCCATAATTTCTTGAACAGATCCTGCCGCAAGCATAGCAAATCCTGTTGCTCTTGCTGCCATAACATCTTGATGATCACCATACATATTAATTGCAGATGTTGATAAAGAACGAGCTGCTACATGGAAAACTGCTGGAAGTCTTTCGCCGGCTATCTTGTACATATCAGGAATCATAAGTAAAAGTCCTTGACTTGCTGTGTATGTAGATGTTAGTGCTCCAGCTGCAAGTGAACCGTGAACTGCCCCTGCTGCTCCTGCTTCATGTTGCATTTCTGTAACAGAAACTGGATTTCCAAAAAGATTTAATCTTTCATTAGCTGCCCATTTGTCGATAAATTCTGGCATTGGTGAAGATGGTGTAATTGGATAAATAGCAGATACTTCACTAAAAGCGTATGATACGTGAGCTGCTGCCGTGTTACCATCCATAGTTACTTTTCTTCTTTTAATTGTCATAATAAGACACTCCTTTTAATTTAAATTTTTATTATTTATATTTATATTAAAACTTAAAAATAGAACCCTAATAGAGTTCTATTTTTAGTTTTTAATAATCTCTACTCAGTTATATATTGAGCATTTGCTTCTGGATCTAATTTAAATCCAGAAATTTTATTTACTAAACAAGCTATTCCAGCATCTCCTGAAATATTACAAGCTGTACCAAATGAATCTTGAGCTACATACAATGCAATGATTAAAGCTGTCATTGGTTCTGTAAATCCAAGCATAGATTGTAAAATTCCTAAAGCTGCCATTACTGCACCACCTGGTACTCCAGGAGCTGCAACCATTGTTACTCCTAACATTAATATGAATGGGAAATAAGATGCAAATGTTACAGGTTCACCTTTTAACATCAATATTGCCATTGAACAAGATGTAAGTGTAATTGTAGATCCAGATAAGTGGATTGTTGCACATAATGGAATTACAAAATCTGCTATACCTTTATTAACTCCAATTTTATAGGTTTGTTTTAATGTTACAGGAATTGTAGCTGCTGATGATTGTGTTCCTACTGCTGTCATATAAGCTGGGAATATGTTTTTAATTTTTGAGAATGGATCTCCTCCAGCAATTGCACTAGCAACAGAAAATTGTGTTGTAATTGTTGCCCAATGTAAAATTATTACAATAATAAATACAATTGAGAATACTGATAATACTGTAGCTACTGTTCCTTCATAAGCCATGCTTGCAAAAATTCCACAAATATGTATTGGTAATAAAGGAATTACTATGTTGCTTATTAATTTTTCTATAATTGCTGAAAATTCATGAACTGCTTTCTTTAATGTTTCACCTTGAACTGCTGCTATACCAACACCAAAAATAAATGAAATAATAAGTGCTGTTGTAACAGAAAATACTGGATCCATTGGTGATTCAAAGAATGGTTTCAAGGCTTTTCCTGCGTTTGCTTCTGGATCAAAATTAATTGAACCTACTTTTATAAAGTTTGGTAATATTAAACTTTGTATAAGGAATGTAATTGATCCAAAAATTACTTGTGATAAATATGCAATTCCTGCAGTAATTGCTAGTAATTTTCCTGCCTCTGTTCCTAAATCTGCTATTCCTGGAATTACAAATCCCATAATTAATAGTGGAATAACAAAGTTAAGGAAGTTACCAAATAAACCATTAAAAGTTTTCAAAATTCTAACTAAAACTGATAATGCGTCTACTTTCGCCCCAATTAGACCTATTATAATACCGAGAATAATTGCAATAATAAGTCTTGGCAATAAACCTAGTTTCTTCATTTCTATTTTCCTCCTTGAAATGAATAAAATTAATCTTAAGATCATCTAAATAATATCAATTTTTTTATTTTGTGTCAACATTTTCATAGTTTTTTTAAATTTTTTTAAAAAATAATTAAACATTTCTACTCCTTATTAACAAGCTTATAACCAAGCCCCTTTATTGTAATTAAAATTTTTGGATCTCTTGGATTATCCTCAAGTTTTTCACGAAGCCTATATATGTGAGTTATTAGGGTATTTTCATAGCCATAAGAGTCTTTCCAAATATGGTCTAAAATCCTATCAATTGAAACTATCATATTCATATTTTCAGATAAAAAAGATAAAATTTTAAATTGTGTAGCTGTTAGTGGAATTTCTTTCCCATTTTTTTCAACAATTCCCTTAGATTTATCAAAAATGACCTTGCCTAAATTAATCTTACCATCATTTTCAATTTTTTTACTTCTTCTTAAAACCGCATCAATTCTCCATAAAAGCTCATCTGGAAAAAATGGTTTTACCAAATAATCATCGGCTTTGTTTTCAAAACCTTCTTTCCTATCATCAATTCCATCAAGGGCAGATAAAATTATAACGGCTAAATCAGGATTTTTCCTTACTTCCTTTAATAAGTCAAAACCACTTCCATCTGGAAGCATTAAATCCAAAACTATTAGGTCAATTTTAAAATTTTCAAGTTTAAATCTTGATTCCTTCAAATTTTTTGCAGTGTAAATTTTTTTAAAACGCTTATCTTTTAAAAAGTTATATAAATTTTCTAATAAATTTTTTTCATCATCAACGACTAAAATACTAAAATTTTCTCTAAAATTCATTTTTCCCACCTCGTTAAGCTAATTATACACCACATATTTAATTAATTTTATTTTGTGATGTAAAAGTGACCTTCTTAAAAGCTTATTTTTATCTATTTTTGTTATTTTATATTTAGGAGGAAATTATGAAAAAAATACTGGAAATAAAAAATTTAGAAAAATCATACAACAAGAAGAAAGTCTTAGATATAGACTCATTAGAAATCGAAGAAAAATCTATTTACGGTTTAATTGGAAAAAATGGAGCGGGAAAGTCCACTCTTATGAAGCTTATACTTGGTCTTGTAAAAAAAGATGGAGGAGAAATAAAAGTTTTTGGATGTGAATTAAATTCAAAAAATCAAAAAGATTTCAACAAAAATCTTGGTGGTCTAATTGAAAATCCTTCCTTTTATGACCATTTAACAGGCTATGAAAATCTAGAAATAATTTCAAGCCTAAAGGGAGTGGATAAAAAGGAAATTTCAAAAACTTTAGACCTTGTTGGTCTTAAAAATGTAGGAAAAAAGAAAGCTAGAGAATATTCTTTGGGTATGAAGCAAAGACTTGGAATTGCCATAGCCTTAATTGGAAATCCCAAACTTTTAATCTTAGATGAACCGATTAACGGTCTTGATCCTCAAGGAATTGAAGAGATGAGAAATTTATTTAAATATATTGTAAAAAATACTTCCACAAGTATCCTAATTTCTTCACACATTCTTGATGAAATCGAAAAAATTTCAACTCATATTGGTATCCTCAAAGAAGGAAAATTAACCTACAATGGAAGCCTAGAAGAATATAGGAGGCTTCATCCCCCATATATATCAATTCTTACATCTGATAACAAGAAAGCTCTTGAACTTTTAGATCTTGATGGGGCTTATTTAAAAGATAAAAAGATAATTTTAGGAAAAAAATCAAACCAAGATATTGGAGAAATAGTAAACTTTTTACATGGAAAGCTTGATATTTATAGGATTGAGGAAGAAAAAGAAAGTCTTGAAAAATTATTTATTGAAGAAAGCAGGTCTTAATATGAAAAATTTAGAAAGAAAAAAATATAAAAGGCTTGGAATAAATTTCTTAATATTAATAGTTTTTATCTCACAAATGCTAATAGTAACAGGTCAAAGTTTTTCAAAATCTTTTTTACAAAGTAAACTCCCACTTTCCTATATAATGGATACTTATTTATTTATATCTCTGCTAATAAACCCCATTCTAATTTCATCTCTTGTAAAAAAGGTAATTGAAATTGAAGAAAAAAACAAGATGTGGCAGATGCAAATAATTCTTGGAGAAAAAGTTAATTCTATTCTTCTTAAAAAATT